>DYSU01000031.1 GCA_020726335.1 Thiomargarita sp.
ACCCTTAAAACCAGCGGCCAATCAAGATGAAACTTGCCCAGTTGTGGGGTGTTGATAGCAAAGCCCGCGTCAACGACTTAGGGGCTACACTTTAACGTTCAGCCTGTTGCTCCAGTTCTTCCCAACGCGCATATACATCGGCTAGACATTTTTGTTTGTCGCCCAAGGTTTGCAGTGCCGCGCTGATGGCTTCGGCACTTTGTTGATAAAAATCAACGGCTAACATTTTTGCCTGCAAGCCTTCAATTTCTGATTCTATCGCTTCGATTTTTTGGGGTAAGTTTTTCAGCTCTTGTTCTTGCGCATAGGTCAAGCCTTTTTTGCGCGGTTTTTCTGCTTTTTTGACGGCGGTTTTGGGTGCGGTTTTGGCTTCGAGCGCAGGCCGTTGGCGCAACCAATCGTGATAACCGCCCACATAGTCGTTGATTTGTCCATTGCCTTCAAACACCCATGTCGAGGTGACCACGTTGTCCAAAAACGCGCGGTCGTGGCTGACCAGCAACAGCGTGCCTTGATATTCCAACAACAGTTCTTCCAGCAATTCCAATGATTCTATGTCCAAATCGTTGGTGGGTTCATCCATGATCAATAAATTGGTGGGCTGGGTGAATAATTTGGCCAATAACAAGCGGTTACGTTCACCGCCCGATAAGCTTTTAATCGGTGAATAGGCCCGTTTAGGCGAGAACAGAAAATCTTGCAAATAGCCCATCACGTGCTTGCTTTTGCCGTTGATTTGCACTTCTTGCCGCCCTTGGCCGATGGCATCAAACAAGGTTTCTTCAGGGTTTAACGCACTGCGCAATTGGTCAAAATACATGGGTTGCAAATTTGTTCCCCATCGCACTTCGCCGCTGTCAGGTTTAATCGTTTTCAATAACATCTGCAATAAACTGGTTTTGCCTGTGCCATTTTTGCCGATTAAACCGATTTTGTCGCCGCGCAATACCACGGTGGAAAACTGGTGAATCAAGGGTTTGTCATTGTATTGCAGGCTGATATTTTTCGCTTGCAACACGATTTTGCCCGAGTTCTCCGCCTGTTCCAGCGCGACTTTTATACTGCCTTGCTGGTTGCGCCGCTGGCGGTGTTGTTCGCGCAGTTTTTGCAACGCCCGCACCCGTCCTTCATTGCGGGTGCGCCGCGCTTTGATGCCTTGACGAATCCACACTTCTTCTTGCGCTAAAAACTTATCAAATTTAGAGGCTTGCACTTGTTCTGCCGCCAGCTCTTGTTCACGGGTTTGCAGATATTTTTGATACCCGCTGGCATAACTGTTCAATTGGCCGCGATCCAAATGCAAAATGCGTGTGGCCAGCCGTTGGCTAAACGCACGGTCATGGCTGATGAACAACACGCCGCCTTGAAAATCCAACATCACCTCTTCCAGCCATTGGATGGTTTCAATGTCCAAATGGTTGGTCGGCTCATCCAACAGCAATAAATCAGGGGCTTGCACCAACGCCACCGCCACCGCCACCCGCCGTTGCCAGCCGCCTGATAAGGTATCCACTGGCAGATCAGCGGGCAATTGCAACCGGGTCAACACCGTTTCCACCCGCTGTTGCATGGTCCAGCCGTCCAACGCTTCCAATTGCTGTTGCACTTTTTCCAATTGAATCAGCAAGTTATTTGAATGGTCATGGTGACTTTGTTCACACAAACCATGGTAGTGCGCCACGACATCGCCCACTTGTCCCAAACCTTTGGCCACCACTTGGTAAATGGTATGGCCTGCGTCGTAATGTGGCTGTTGTTGCAACAGACCCACACGCAAGCCGTCTTGGCGCACGATTTCACCGCCATCGGGGGTCAGCGTGCCGCAAATGATGTGCAATAACGTTGATTTGCCTTCACCATTGCGCCCGAGCAAACACAGGCGTTCGCCTTTGTCGATGGCCAACAAGATTTTATCCAACAATTGTACATGGCCAAACGCCATGTCGATTTGATTTAAGCTGATTAAAGGCATGGTTATCAGTGGGTTAGAGTGAATCCCCCTGACGGGGGCAGATGAATTACCCGTTTTCGCCCAACGATTCACTTGCAAACGCAATCAACAGACACTCGGTTTGTGTGCATCGTAAGGTCATGATTTTCCTTTGGGTTTAACCCAGCCAACGGCGGGCATTGTGAAATATTTGCATCCATGGGCTTTCTTCATGTGGCCAAGCGCGTTCGCCATAACTCAAACGGTTGGTCAAAAAAATGCGCTCAGGATGTGGCATCATGGCGGTAAAACGGCCATCGGGCGTGGTGACAGCGGTCACACCCAACGGCGAACCATTGGGATTGGCAGGATAGGTTTCAGTCACCCCGCCTGCATTGTCGATGTATTGCAACACCACCAAATGACCCACCAGCAAATGCGCGGCGTGATGGCTTTGGCCAACGGCACGGCCTTCACCGTGTGCCACCACCAGCGGCAATTGCGCGTCTTCCATGCCTTGGAAAAACAACGAGGGGGTTTTATTGACTTTGACTTGCGTCCAACGCGCTTCAAATTGTTCTGAATGGTTGCGGCCAAACAACGGCCAACTTTCTGCGCCGGGTATCATGTCGCGCAATTGTGCCATCATTTGACAGCCGTTGCACACACCCAGCGCAAAGCTGTCTTTGCGGGCAAAAAACGCGCTGAATTCATCAAACGCACGGGGCTGAAAGCGAATGGATTTGGCCCAACCGCCACCCGCGCCCAACACATCGCCATAAGAAAAACCGCCTGCGGCGGCAAAGCCTTGAAAATCAGCCAAGCTGACTGTGCCGTGAATGATGTCGTGCATAGGCACATCAAAACAATCAAACCCCGCACGGTCAAAAGCGGCGGCCATTTCGATTTGGCCATTCACCCCTTGTTCGCGCAACACTGCCAACCGTGGCCGAGTTTGGCCGATAAACGGGGTGGGCGCAAAATCGGCTTTGAGCTTTAAGCCCGCATCTTTGTGCAACAGCGCGTCATATTCTTGGTCTGCGCAATCGGGGTTGTCACGCAAGCGTTGCATATGATAGGTCGTGGCCTGCCATTGGCGTTGCAATTCTTTGCGCGACATGCACAGCAAGGTTTGTCCGTGTTGTTGTAGACAAATGTGGTTGGTTTTGCGTTTATCAAATGTGGCACGCCCGACAATATGAACATGTTCAGCCAAATCAGTGTGTTGGCGAAAATAATCCAACACAGCATCCACATGCAGTTTGGACACTTGCAACACGGCACCCAGCTCTTCATTGAACAACACCGCCAGCGGGTCAGCGGCCAAGCGGTCTAAATTCAACACCATGCCACAATGGCCTGCAAACGCCATTTCCAGCACACAGGCGAACAAGCCACCGTCGGAACGGTCATGATAAGCCAGAATCAAGCCTTGGCGGTTCAACGCTTGAATGGCAAGGAAAAATTGGCGTAAATCTGCAGCATCGTCCAAATCGGGCGCGTTGTCGCCCAATTGTTGATGGCATTGGGCGAAAATAGAGCCGCCCAACCGGTTGCGACCACGACCCAAATCGATCAACAACAACACGTTGCCTTTTTCCAATTGCAATTGGGGGGTTAAACAGCGGTTGATGTCTTGTACCCGTGCAAATGCCGACACAATCAACGACAGCGGCGCAGTCACACTTTTGTCTTGTTGTCCATCGCGCCAAGAGGTGCGCATCGACAGCGAATCTTTGCCCACGGGAATATTGATGCCCAACTCAGGACACAGTTCCATGCCCACCGCTTTGACTGTCGCAAACAAGGCGGCATCTTCACCCGCATGACCACAGGCGGCCATCCAATTGGCGGATAACACAATGTCCGACATTTCCGCCACAGGCGCGCCCGCCAAGTTGGTCAAGGCCTCGGCGATGGCCATGCGCCCCGATGCAGGCGCGTTGATCAAAGCCAAGGGGGCGCGCTCGCCCATGCTCATGGCTACACCCGTATTTTGTTGAAAACCGCTGGCTGTGACCGCGCAATCAGCGACAGGCACTTGCCAAGGGCCGACCATTTGGTCACGAATCACCAAACCCGTGACACTGCGATCCCCTAGGGTGATGAGGTAATGCTTTGCCGCCACCGTCGGATGGGTCAACACCCGCATTGCCGCATGATGCAGGCAAAGACCTGTCAAATGCAAGGGTTGCAACTTGGGTTGCGCGCTCCACACATCGCGCACCATTTTTGGCGGTTTGCCCAATAACACGTTCAGCGGCATGTCAATCGGTGTGGTATTAAACAAGCGGTCAGTCAACACCAATTGCCGTTGCTCTGTCACTACGCCCACCACCGCATACGGGCAACGCTCGCGCTGACACCAAGCGGCGAATGCGCTCAAGCGACTTTGCGCGATGGCCAATACATAGCGTTCTTGCGCTTCGTTGCACCAAATTTCCATCGGCGACAAGCGGGGGTCTGCGCTGGGTATGCAACGCAATTCAATGCGTCCGCCGCGCCCACTGTCGTTGAGCAATTCGGGCAAGGCATTGGACAGACCGCCCGCGCCGACATCGTGAAGGGCATAAATCGGATTGGCTACACCCATGCGACAACAGGCATCGATGACTTCTTGACAACGGCGTTGCATTTCAGGGTTGCCGCGTTGCACGGACGCAAAATCCAAGGTTTCATCGCTTTGGCCTGCGTGCATTGACGAAGCTGCGCCACCGCCCAAGCCAATCAACATCGCAGGCCCACCCAAGACCACCAGCAAGGCACCGACGGGCAGGGCTTGTTTGTTTAAATGTTCGGGATTGATTGTGCCACAGCCGCCCGCCAACATGATGGGTTTGTGATAGCCGCGCTCAAGGCCGTCAACGTTCAATTGGAAGCTGCGAAAATAACCGCACACTGTGGGGCGGCCAAATTCGTTGTTGAACGCTGCGCCACCGATGGGGGCTTCCAGCATGATGTCCAACGCCGAAGCCATGCGTTTCGGTGTGCCGTAATCGCTTTCCCAGCTTTGCAAAAAATCGGGGATGTGCAAATGTGACACTGAAAAACCTGTCAACGCCGCTTTGGGTTTGGAGCCGCGCCCTGTCGCGCCTTCGTCGCGGATTTCACCGCCACTGCCTGTGGCCGCACCTGCAAACGGTGAAATGGCTGTGGGGTGGTTGTGGGTTTCGACTTTCATCAATATTTGTGCGTCAACTGTTTGATATTGATATTGATTGTTTGATCCGTTGGGTCTAACGTTGAACAGTGAAACAGTGAAGCCTTGCATCACCGCCGCGTTGTCGTGATAAGCGGAAGTCACTTTGTTGGGATGTTGTTGATAAGTATGGCGAATCATCCCAAACAGCGTGTTGTCTTGCGCTTGGCCGTCAATCAGCCAATCGGCGTTAAAAATTTTGTGGCGACAATGTTCAGAATTGGCTTGGGCAAACATCATCAGTTCAACATCGGTGGGGTCGCGTTTCAACTGATTGAAATTATTGACTAAATAATCGCAATCCTCGTCAGACAAGGCCAAGCCCAGACCTTGATTGGCTTGTTGTATGGCCTGTTTGCCTTGGCTGTGCAATGCCACCGTGGTCAGTGGCCGCGCAGCGGTGTGGGCAAATAACAGGTTTTCCGCTTGGCTTAAGTCGGTCAGTACCGTTTCGGTCATGCGGTCATGCAACAGCGGCATGATTTTTTCGATGTCGGTTGCACTCAATGGCGCACGGGCGGATAAAGTCCACGCCATGGCGCGTTCAATGCGCAAAACCGCCGTCAAACCGCATTGTTGCGCAATGTCAGTGGCTTTGCTTGACCACGGTGAAATCGTACCCGCACGCGGCAACACCCAAAGCGATTGTTGATAATCGCTTGAATTATCTGGGAATAGTGTGTTGTCATCTGCCACTGCCCGATAATCCAGCAATTGCGCTAGAATCTGCTGTTGTGTGGCAGACAGCGCGGCATCGGTTTCAATAAAATGCAAATAAACCGCGTGTAAGCCTGTTAGGGTTGCCACTTGTTGTTGCGCGCTGTGCAGTCGTTTGTTGCGCCGAAATGCAGACAGCGCGTGCTGACCTTTGTGTTGTATCATCATGGTTGTGTTGGTTTTGTCATGTAATAGAAATCGCCTACGTTGAGTTTAGGCAAAGCAGTGGGGGTTTTCGCTTTGTTTTCTAAGGCAAACGGTAACATAAAATCAATTTCAGGCGGTTGTGTGGGGTATTGAATGCCTGTTTCACGCACGCGGCCAATAACGTGGTCAACCCAACCCAACGTTTTGGCTTTGTCGGCAAATTCCATCCAATTGCCTGCGCTGTTGTTTTCGTACATTTTTTGGTAAAACGCATCCAAGGTGATGTTCATTTTGTCGGCAATCGGTTTTAACAGCCGTTGCGCCCATTGTTCGGTAAAGTCTAAATATTCTTTTTGTTGGGTGATGTTGCCGTTAAAACCACCGATGATTTGATGGTGTAAAATCAGTGCGTTTTCATAGGCATAGGATTGTTTGGCCAAAGAAACAATCACAGCGGCCATGCTGGCAGCATAGGCTTTGACCAACACATGTACAGGTGCGCTACTGGATTGGATGGCTTGAATGATTTTTGAGCCTTCAATGATTGAGCCGCCCGCACAGTTGTCGATAATCAAAAATATAGGCTGTTCATTGTTTTTATTGTTAAAAAAATCCATTTGATTGCTGACATAAGCGGCTGTGCCGGGCAAAATCACATCGGGCAATTCAATGCGTCGGTCACTGATGAACAATATGTTGTCATCGGTTAAGGGCTTGGCCAAATGTGCAGGCGTGTTATTGGCTTGACTGTTCCATTCTTCCAGCTTCAAGCGTTTGTTGATTTTTTGATCTAAAGTGTCAACCTCTAGGTTGGCTTGCTCACGTCGCAAACCGATGCGCGCCGTTTCCAGCGCAATTTTGCTGTTTTCTTGCGCAACGTCTAAATCAAACTGGCGATTTTTTTCTTCGCGCAGATTATTTTCAGCTTCCAATAAACTCTTTTTTGCTTCAATTTCAGCGCGTTGTTGGGTGCGTTCTTCTTCAGCCAAGACGTTTTCCAAAACCGCTTGTTCTTTTTTAGCGGTGATGGTCGCCACTTTTTGCTGATAACGCGCATCTTCCAGTTCCGCTTGAAACAACAAGCGGTCACGTTCCAATTTTAATTCGGTCAACTCGCGTTCGTTTTTGGTTTGCAAAAGTTGAATTTCTGATTCCAACTTCTCTCTTTCTAAACGTAGCTTTTTAATCTCACGCAGGATTGCCAGCTCTTCTTCGTTTAAATCTTCAAAGTCATATTGGCTATAATAGTCGCCGTTGTCTTCTTCTTTTTTGCTGTTATCTTCAGTTTGGGTTGTGGGTTTATTTTTATCAACTTTGTTTTTATCAACAAGGCCAGTTTCTGCCATTGTAGAAAACAAAAACCCTGAAAAAAGCCAGAGAAATAATGTCCAACGAAAAAAAATCATGGTGTAGCCTTGTGTTACCTGTCAACTATGTATGTGTTAATTTTAAGTATTATTAAAGTTCAGTAAAAACGGTTTGCGAATTATATCATTGTTTCACTAAATTAGAATGTCATATCATTAGGTTAAACGTGTATGAATAAATTATTGCCGCTTGGTTGTTGCTTGTTATGGCCCACAGTCGGTTTTGCGCTTGAATTTTCAGGCAATTTCAGTGTTGAAGGCCGCCATTTTGTGCATTCACCGTTATGGCCAGAACAAGCGGCGCAACACATGGGTTTGAGCATACAACCCGAATTGCGCCATCGTTGGGACAATGGCCGCAAAATCGCCACGTTCATTCCTTTTTATCATTGGGAAGCACAAGACGAACAACACCGTTACAGCGATATTCGGCAATTCGATCTGGTGCTGGCACAAGGCGATTGGGAAATCCAAGCGGGCATCAGCAAAGTGTTTTGGGGTGTGACCGAATCCCAACATTTGGTTGACATCATCAATCAAACCGATAATTTAGCAGGCATTGATGGCGAAGAAAAATTAGGTCAACCCTTGTTGCGGCTGTCGCGCTTGTTGGCCAACGGTGCGTTGGATTTTTATGTGTTGCCTTATTTTCGGGAACGTCAGTTTGCAGGCAACAACAGCCGTTTGCGTCCCGCTTTGCCTGTGTTGGATGAGGCGCGTTACGAATCTGAGCGCGAACAACAGCAGGTGGATATCGCTTTGCGCTGGGCCTATACCTATGAAAACATTGATTTAGCGGCGTATTGGTTCAAAGGCACGGCGCGCCAACCGCTGTTGCAAGCGCAAACCAAAAACGAACAGATGATTTTACAGCCGTATTATCCCCAAATCAACCAAACGGCTTTGACTTTACAACACACGGGCGATGCGTGGTTATGGAAATTAGAGGCATTGTATCAAAAAAACCACGAGCAAAGCCACGCGGCGGCGGTGGGCGGTTTTGAATACACATGGTCAGGCGTATTCGACAGCGCGGTTGATTTGGGTTTGTTGGCCGAATACCACCGTGATTCACGCGGATTATCGGCCAGCAATCCATGGCAAAAAGACCTGTTTATCGGCAACCGTTGGGGTTTCAACGACGTGCAAAGCACCGAGATTTTGGCAGGTGTGTTGGTCGATTTAGACCAGCAAGGCCGCAGTTTGCGCATAGAAGCCAGCCGCCGCTTGGGCGACAACATGAAACTAAATTTTGAAAGTCAATGGTTTAGCCACGCTGTTCCCCAAGAAGCGTTTTACGACTTGCGTGCCGATGATTATTTGCAATTGGAATGGCAGTGGTTTTTTTAACGCGAAAAAAACTTGACGGCGAAATCCACCGTGGTATCCAGCCTTTCTGCCGCTTGCAACGTGTTTTCCAATAAGCTGGCGATGGTCATAGGCCCTACTCCGCCGGGGACGGGTGTGATCCATGCCGCACGGCCTTGGGCTTGGTCAAAAGCGACATCGCCCACCAAGCGGCCATTGTCCAAACGGTTGATGCCGACATCAATCACCAACGCGCCTTGTTTGAGCCAATCACCTTGGACAAATTCGGGCTTGCCGACAGCGGCCACCACCACATCGGCTTGTTGAATTTTACCGATTAAATCACGGGTGCGGCTGTGGCATACGGTGATGGTGCAACGTGCGGCCAACAGCTCCAACGCCATCGGGCGGCCAACAATATTGGATTGACCGATGATCACAGCATCCAAACCAGAGAGTTGTTGCCCTGTGCGCGCCAATAACGTCATCACCCCTTTGGGCGTGCAAGGATGCAAGGTGGGCATTTTTAACGCCAAACGACCGATGTTGTAGGGATGAAAACCATCCACATCTTTCAGTGGGTTGATGCGTTCAATCACGGTTTCATCATTGATGTGATCAGGCAAGGGCAGTTGCACCAAAATGCCATGAATTTCAGGGTTTTGGTTGAGTTCATCTATCAAGCGCAACAGTTCAGCTTCATCCGTGCGGGCAGGCAAATCATAGGCGAAAGAGGCCATGCCGACTTCATCACATGATTTGCGTTTGTTGCGAACATACACTTGAGAAGCTGGGTTATCGCCCACCAACACCACCGCCAAACCCACGCGGGGCAAGCCTTGGTCCAAGCGTTGTTGCAGGCGGGCTTTTAATTCTTGGCGAATGGCGGCGGCAATGACTTTGCCATCTAACAGTTGGGTTTGCATAAGACAAGCTCTTTGTGGCTGGGATAACGGCTTAAAACAGGATGGTTTTTAAGGTTAACGCGGATATGCCTGTAAACATACCCTAAGCGCGCCCCGCTTGCAAGCGAAAACCGCTACTGAACCTTTTTAAGTGCTTTCCAGCGCAACCCATCCACTTCAAGCAAGGGTTGTCCATCGACTTTGAAATTATAAGGCTCTAATTCATAAAGAATTTTTTGGGTTTGCCGTTTGGATTTTTCTAAACTCTCTTCTGTTTTAAACTCGACGTGTTGGGCCAATTCCTCAGGAAATTGTGGATAACGCGGCGTTTCTTCCGCTTGGGCTAAACTGACCGCCGAGCGCAAATACAAGGTGTTGTCCATATTGGCCATGGCACGAAACGCCAAGCGTTTGCTGTTGGCCAACAAACCAAATAAACTGCCCAACGCCATGCCGACAATCGCCAGCGACACAATCACTTCCAACAAAGTAAAGCCTTTTTGGCGCATCATTCCTCCAATTTTGCACTGATTTTGCCCGTGATGGGGTCAACATTGATTTTGGCAATGAATGCTTCCCGTTGCAAAACCAGTTCGCCGCCGCTGCTGCTGCCTTCGGGATAAAATGTGATGGTTTTGCCTTGGCTGGCTTCCGTTTCAGCCCATTCGCTTGCATCGCCCCAACGCAAGCTTGCGCCTTTGCTCACCCATGTGCCGATTTTTTTTTCAAACAATGGCTGGTTTGCCGATTCTGCCCCCGCTTCATTGGGTGGGGCAGGGGGGAAAAACTGGGCTTCCATCGGAATGCCGCGCACCACAGCGGTGCGGCGGCTGTAGTTCAACACGCTGATGATTTCACGCATGTCTGCTTTGAGCAAACTCAGCTCACTGTGGCCGATGCGCGGAACAATCAACGCACTGGCCAAGCCGAGAATCACCAGCACCACAATCAATTCAATGAGGGTAAAACCGCGCATCAATAATCCCGTTGAATAATATAGCGCGCCAATGCCCGCAAACTCTCGGCTTTGTCGTCAAAATCAGCCAAGCTGGCCAAAGCGTCAGCCACCCATTCTTGCGCCATCTGTTTGGCCGCATCCAAACCCAACAAAGCGGGATAAGTTGGCTTGTAGCGCATATCATCCGCACCTTGGCGTTTGCCCAAAGCTTCGGTGGAACTTTCCACATCCAAAATGTCATCTTTGATTTGAAACGCCAAACCGATACATTTGCCATAATGGTCCAAGCGGTTCAGTTGGGCATGGCTGACTTTTGCCGCCGTCCACGCGCCCAACAGCACACTGGCGCGAATCAATGCCCCTGTTTTATGGATGTGCATGTTTTCCAATCGGGTGATGCTCAAGCTTTGCCCCACCGCCGCCATGTCAATCGCTTGACCACCTGCCATGCCGCGTGAACCTGCGGCCAAACTTAAAATTTCAATCATTTTCAATGCGTTAATTTGTTCGGTTTGTTGGCTAAGCACATAAAACGCCAAGGTTTGCAAGGCATCGCCCGCCAAAATCGCGCGGGCTTCATCAAATTTTTTATGGCAAGTCGGCTGGCCACGGCGCAAATCATCATTGTCCATCGCGGGCAGGTCATCATGCACCAAAGAATACGCATGAATCAGCTCCACCGCCGCTGCAGGGGCATCCAGCGCGCTTTCTGTTACGCCCAGCGCGTGACCTGCCATATAAACCAAGGCAGGACGGACGCGCTTGCCGCCTGTGAACACGCTGTAGCGCATGGCTTGGTGTAAATTTTCAGGCGCGATGCGCTCTTTGGGCAAATGCTGATCCAAATAGCTGTCTACCCGCTGTTGATAATGGGTTAATTTTTCTGCTAAATCCATGATTATTTTCCAATTTGATGGGCATTGAGGAAATCGCTGATGGAAATCACTTTGCCGCTCGCTTGTTGTAGCCGTTGAATACACAACACGCCTTCACCCGTTTGCACATACAGCCCTGTTTTGTCGGCACGCACCAGCTTGCCTGCGGCTTGACCGCTGTTTTCCGCCAGGGCTTTGGCTTGCCACAGCCGAAAAGTCAGGCCATTCAGCGCCGTTTGCGCCACAGGCCATGGATTAAACGCCCGTATTTGGCGTGCCAAAACGCGGGCAGGTTGTTGCCAATCCAGTAGGGCTTCCGTTTTTTGCAGTTTGTGCGCATAACAAGCGGCGGTTTCGTCTTGTTTTTCGGGTTTTAAATCAGGCAGTTGCGCCAAGGCTTGCACAATGCTGTGCGCGCCCAAAGCGGCCAATTTGTCATGCAGGCTTTGCCCTGTGTCATCGGGTGCAATCGGACAACGCTGTTTGAGCAACATGCCGCCCGTGTCCAAGCCTGCGTCCATTTGCATGACAGTGATGCCCGTTTCATCATCGCCTGCCAACAAAGCGCGGTGAATCGGTGCCGCGCCGCGCCAACGCGGCAACAACGAGGCGTGAATGTTCAAACAACCGAATCGGGGCGCGGCCAACACCGCAGGCGGTAAAATCAGGCCATAGGCGGCCACCACCATTAAATCGGCATTCCATGCGGCCAAAGCCTGTTGTGCTTCAATTGATTTGAGGCTGGTCGGTTGAAAAACAGGGATTTTTGCGCGCAATGCGCATTGTTTGACAGGGCTGGCTTGTAATTTTCGGCCACGGCCTGCGGGGCGGTCAGGTGGGCTGTAAACCGCGCAAACAGTGTGTTCGCTGTCGATTAACGTTTGCAAGGCAGGCACGGCAAAATCAGGTGTGCCAGCAAAAATAATTTTGTAGTTCATGGGGATGCTCACAACAAAAGGTTGTTAGGAAACCAGCCGCCGACAAACAGGACAATGGGGGTCTTTGGGCAGGTTGAGTGTGCGCCAGCGCATTTGTTTGGCATCGAACAACAATAAACGTCCCACCAGCGGTTCGCCCAGATTCAACAGCAATTTCAACGCCTCCACCGCTTGCAACGATCCGATGACCCCCACCAATGGCGATAACACGCCGTTTTGACTGCAAAGCGCGGGCAGTTCGTCGCCTTCGGGGTACAAACAGCGGTAACAAGGGCTGTCTATGCGACGAAAATCAAAGGTGCTGAGCTGGCCTTCATAGCGAATGGCCGCGCCTGACACCAAGGGTTTGCGTTGGGCAACACAGCTTTGATTGAGGGCAAAACGGCTGGCAAAGTTGTCGGTGCAATCGATCACCACATCGGCCAACGCCACTTGTTGAACTAAATCATCGCCTTGCAATGCAACGGTCAAGGTGCTGATTTGGGTTTCGGGGTTGAATTGTTGCAACCGCTGTTGGGCGGACACTGCTTTGTTGATGCCAAGCCGGGCGTGGTCGTGCAAAATTTGGCGTTGTAAATTGGATAATTCAACGTTATCGAAATCAACCAAAACCAAATGCCCTACGCCCGATGCGGCTAAATAATAGGCCACGGGTGAACCCAGCCCACCCAAACCGATGATCAACGCCCGTGCGTTGGCCAAACGTTGTTGACCTGCGACATCGATGTCAGGCAACAGGATGTGCGCTTGGTAGTGTGATAATTGGCTGTCGTCCATGGGCGGGGTTTTGGATGGCTATAGGAAGGTTTACAGTAGCAAATTGGGGGGGATTTTTCAATGCGGGCAAAAAAACGCAGCCCGTAGGCTGCGAGGTTTTAGGCTTATTTAGGCACACCGCATTGTTGTGGCCATGCCAAAGCTTCGACATCGTTGAGGTCTTGGCTGTCAAATTTGGTTTGACTGCTGATTTCACCTGTGGCGGGGTCAAGGTTATACAAAACAAGGTCGCTGCCGCCCGTGTGCGCGCCCAACATCAACAAGCCATCGGGACGCATTTCCAAACCTTCAAACGCGCTGATTTTAGGCTCTTTGATGGTGAAGGCTTTGGTGACTTTTTGGCTGGCGGCATCCCAAGTGTAAAGGTCTTTGCCTTCGACCATCCACAAGGTGTTGCCTTCTTTTGACCATGCGATGCCCGAAGCGGCGACGTTCAACACCGCTTCAACCGTGGCGGTGGCGGTTTTGCTGTCGATTTTAAGCAACCGGTTGTCTTTACTGCCGTGGCGCGCCACGCCCCATAAAGTGCCGTCGTTTTTGAATGACAGTGAAGCGACGTTGCGAAACGCTTTGCCTTGGGCATCTTTTAACACGCCCAATAATTTCAAATCAGCATTGTTGGGGTTGATTTGATACAAGGGGCATTCTTGGCTGCCGCTGGATATGCCGATCAATTCTTGGGTGCTGGGGTGAATGTCCATGCCTTCAATGTTGTGGTTTTTATACAACGTACCCAGTTTTTCCACGGTGCCTAAACCGTCTTTTTTGACTTCCAGGGTAAAAAATTGGGTATGGGCCGCCCCTTGGTCATGAATCGCATAGACTTTGCAGGCAGGTTGTGCCACCACATGGCAACCGCTGGGCTGTGAATCACCGCTGGCGGCGGCCAACAAGGGTACGGTTAAACTGCGGCTGATGGCCTGCTCTGGATTGCCTGCGTGGGCTTTGACGGTCAATTGATTGTCGCCTACGGCAACAGGCACTTCAACCGAAAATTCACCGCCTAAGCTGACTTTGCCGACCACGGTTTGTCCTGTGGTTTCGTTGGTCACGCTGACATCGCTGACATCGGTCATGGAGGTGTGTTGCATCACGTCCGCTAATTGGTCTAAGTTGTCTAAACCCAAATTGGGAACGGTGTTGGGTACGCCTGTAATCGCCCGCACAGCGGGCATGGTGGTCAGGCTTTTGTCTTGGTCTTCTTCGGGCATGATGACGATGGGGTAAATGCGCACATCGGCTTTTCTGGCGGTTTTGGCCCTGTTTAAAGTCGCTTTGCGGTCACCTGCTTGTTGTTTTAAGCCGTCTTCAATAGGCAAAGTGGGGATGCCGTCGGTGATCATCAGAATGGTTTTGCGCGCACCGTCACGGGCATGGGCCAAGGTGTTGAGTGCGGTTTCCATGCCCAAAGCCATGTAAGTGCCGCCTTCGGGGGTGGTCAACAGGTCAATGGCTTGACGCAAGGTTGCCCAATCATCGGTTAAAGTCGATAACACTTTGGCTTCGCGGGCAAAATGCACCAAACTGACTTTGATATCACTGCCTGATTTTTCCAGCATGTCAATCAGCGCGTGTGCCGCCAACCGTTCATTTTCCAGCACGCTTTTGCCCTTGATGGCCGGTTTTTCGGTGCTGCCTGATGTGTCAATTAATAAAGCCAAATCAATCGGTTGCAGTTCTTTTAAAGCCGCTTTGCCTGTCACGGTGATGAAAGGATTTTCACATTGTGGCAATAAATGCCAATTGGAATTGGCACTGGGTTGGCTGATGTCTAAAATGGCAGGCATCTCTAATGGCTCAATGCTCACGCCGTTGCCCATGTCAACCACAGGGGGTTTTAAGCGAATGGAGGTTTGCACTTTAAAATTCGATTCTGACGTGTGACGTTCAGCAAAGAATAAATCCAAAGGATAGGTTTCACCTTCGATTAAACCAAGGTTGTCTAAGCTGACGGAGCGGGAAATCGCGCCGTGTATCCCGCCAATATCGACCACCAATTGTTTGTTGATGAACACCCAAACATCATCGTCGCCGCGAAAACTGAAGGTTTGGCCTTTTTTGTAGGTGAATTCGCCATGACCTTCAAACGTGAAATGGTAGTTGTGTTTACGCCCTTCATTGCCGATGGGGCCATCAATCGGGAAAAAGCCGCCATTGACAGGCGTGACTTGGGTTAATGGGTTTGTCGCGCTGTCATAAGTGTAAATAGCCGCTTCCTGACCTGTGCCTTGGGTTAAGGTTAAAGCCAATTCACTGGCTTGGCTGTTGGCGGTGTCATGATACCAATCAGCAAACTGGGTGATGGCACAGGCTTTACTTCGTTTGGCATTTAATACGGGTTTGCCCTCTTCGCCCAAAGTCGTTTCGACACAAGCCGTTTGATGACCGACAATAGTGGTTTCAAAATCGGGGTGATCGGCTTTGAAATCGCGCACCCTGCCTTTAAGTTCAATGCTGTCAGCATTGACGTTGGAAAAGCCCAATGCAAGGCTGATCAAGCTGGCCAATAATGTTTTTTTGTGGGGTATTCTCATGATCTGTTTCCTCTAACCATTGTTTCACAGGCTTTTAAACCGCCATAACGAATATCGACTTCTTTAACCATGGGGGCAAAACCTTCACTGCTGATGGTTAAAGTTTGGCATACGCTGTTGCCAATGCCTGTGATGGTAAAATGCCCTGCGCTGTTGGTGGGTTGTGCCGCTTCTACCCCGTCTAAAGAGACATTGGCGTTTTTCAACGGTTGTTGAGTGGCTTGGTTATAGACCACACCGCTGTAGCGACCTTCGGTGGGTATTAAACTGTCGGGCAATAACGTTAAACCGCCGTCTTGCAATTGAAATTTGGCCGAATAAAACGCCACTTCATCGCCGCCACTGATCAACGCCACGGTGGGAATCGACAGTTGCCATAAGCTCATGTCAAAATTGGCCACGGGAATGCTGATATATTCACAATCGTCATTCGGATTGGTCAAAGGTTGAGTGATGGCAAAATGCGCGGGGTTACTGGCTGATTGATATTGCAACCGCGTGGCCAAAAATTGTGCCTCCCCTGACGGGGTTGCGCTCAATTCAATCAACGGCATGACCAATTCACCTTTGGTCATGTCAAAATAAGGGATGGCGGTCATCGCTTCAGTGACACAACTGGCCTGTGCGGGCAAACCAAACAGACAACCCAAGCTGACACAGGCCAGCGGGGCAATCGTTTTAAGCTTTAACATAAAAACCTCTCAAGAATTGATTGGAACTGAAAAAAATAACACCTTACATTTGCGTTCGCAAAATAGGCAGAATAAAAGCCAATAGAGGGCTATCATGAATGATTTACAACAAATTCGTCAACAAGCTTGCTGTTTATATGATGAACAACAAGTGCAAAGCGCGTTAAATCAAATGGCTTTGGCCATCACAGAGCCATTGAAAACAAGCCATCCTGTGTGTTTATGCGTGATGACAGGCGGTATTGTCCCAACAGGGCATTTATTGACCCGCCTACATTTCCCCTTGCAATTGGATTATATTCACCTGTCGCGCTACCATGAAAAAACCCATGGCAACCAGCTTGAATGGTATCAAACACCGCGCAGTTCATTAAACCAAAGAACAGTGTTGATTATTGATGATATTTTGGACGAAGGCTTGACTTTACAAGCCGTGATTGATTATTGCCAACACCAACAGGCGCGAAAAATTTACACGGCGGTGTTGGTGGATAAACAACGCCCCCGCGCAAAGGGCGGCCTGCAACAGGCTGATTTTACAGGCTTAACCATTGCAGACCGCTATGTGTTTGGCTATGGCTTGGATTATCAAAGTCATTGGCGCAACGCCAACGGCATTTATGCCCTGCCTTAACTCATTGTATTAGAGTGTTTTTAACCGCTTGCCGACGGGCGGCGGCAAAATCCAACATCCGTTGCAACGGCACCATGGCTTTGCGTCCCAATGCGGGGTCAATGTGGATTTCATTGTCACCCGATTGCAACGTGGTCAGCACATTTTGCAAACCGTTCATCGCCATCCACGGACAATGCGAACAACTGTGACAAGTTGCGCCTTCGCCGACATTGGGGGCTTCGATAAACACTTTATTGGGCGCGGCTTGTCGCATTTTATAAAAAATGCCGCGATCGGTGGCGATAATAAAGGTTTTGTTCGGCATTTCTTTGGCCGCGTGGATGATTTGGGTGGTTGAGCCGACCCTATCGGCCAAAGCAATCACATCGGCAGGGGATTCGGGATGCACCAACACCGCCGCATCGGGATACTGCTGTTTCAGCTCAGCCAAAGCCGCCGCTTTGAACGCATCATGAACCAAACACGTCCCTTGCCAGCATAAAATATCGCCATCGGTTTGTTCTGTCACATAGTGACCCAAATGCTTGTCAGGGGCCCACAAGATTTTCTCGCCTTTGCCCGTCAAATAACTGACCACATCCACCGCAATGCTGGACGTTACCACCCAATCAGCACGGGCTTTCACTGCCGCTGAGGTGTTGGCATACACCACCACGGTTCTATCAGGATGCCGATCACAAAATGGCGCAAAGCTTTCAATCGGACACGCCATGTCCAGCGAACAATCGGCGGCCAAAGTCGGCATCAACACCCGTTTTTCAGGGTTGAGAATTTTGGCGGTTTCGCCCATAAAGCGCACGCCCGCCACCACAATGGTTTGCGCAGGGTGGTCATGACCAAAACGCGCCATTTCCAAGGAATCAGACACGCAACCGCCCGTTTCATCTGCCAAAGCTTGCAAATCGGCATCGGTATAATAATGCGCCACCAACACCGCATTGTGTTGTTTTAACAAGGTTTTAATTTGCGCTTTATAGGCTTGTTTTTCATCAGCCAAGAGTTTCGGCAAGGGTTGATAAAGCGGAAAATCACATTGGAAAGCGGGGGCAAGGTTCATGGTTTTATCTCACACAAACAAAAAAAATGATAGCCTAACACGGCAGACAGTTTTTAAAAAAGCTAAATTAGACTAAAATGCGCGAACCAAAACAACGGTCTAAAATGATGAATTCTATCAATCGTCGTCAATTTTTGCGCGGTGCAACCAAAAACCTCAGCCTTCGCCCGCCTTGGGCATTGGCTGAAGCGGATTTTATCCAAGCTTGCAACCGTTGCGATGCCTGCATTCTGGCCTGTGAAAGTCAAATTTTACTGCGCGGCGATGGCGGGTTTCCGCAAACTGATTTTAGACGAGGCGAGTGTACTTTTTGTGCGGCTTGTGTGCATAGTTGTGCGCAAAATGCGTTTGGCGATTGCACCACGGCAAGCAACGCATGGCCTTATCGGGTGATTATCAGCGCGACGTGTTTGGCCCATAAAGGGGTGGAATGTCGAATTTGTGGCGAAGTGTGTGAAACAGCGGCAATTCGCTTTCAATTGACCGCCAAAACCGTGGCGCAACCCGTGCTGAATCCAGATGACTGCACTTTGTGCGGTGCCTGCATTCACGCTTGTCCTGTCAATGCGGTTTCGCCCGTCAAACGGGCATAGACCACCGCCAGCAAATAGATAAACGCATGGCCTTCGGTGAAATCCAACAGCATTGAATTGAACGCACAGCCGACCACCAAAGTCACGGTCAATGCACTGGCCAACGGCGCGTAATCACCTGTCAAAGTGCGCAACCGTCCCATTTGGTAAAAAAATCCGATGAGTGCCAGCAAACCCAGCCCCCCCAATTGATTGGCTATCAGCAAATATTCATTGTGTGGATTGCTTGAAGGAAACAGGTCTTTTTCTGCCGCCAATTGGCCATATTGCTGAGCAAAACTGCCTGTGCCAGTGCCAAACCATGGGTGTTGCCAAAACAATTGCGCACTGTAGTATTGAAATTGCAGGCGAATTGCCAGCGAGTTTTTAACAATTCCATGTTGATAATCTGCCATTTGTTGTACGGTTTCTTGAGCGCGTTCATGCAAGGGACGATGATAAACGGCCACGCTCAAACCTGCGATCAACAGCAAACCCAGCAACAAACCGCGCCATGTCCACAACTGATAAGTGATCAATAAAATCAACGCCAGTAAAATCACATAACCGCTGCGACCTTGCACCATAAAAACATTCACAGCGGCCAGCGTAGCCAGTAAAAAACCTAAATAACGCCAAAAACGGTGTTTTTTGGCCAAAAACCACAGTAAATAGACGCTAAAAGCCATTAAAATGTTTTGCGCAATGTGTTGTTTAAACACAAACGGGTTGTCCATCGTGCCTTTGTAGTGAAACAGCCCCCAAGCGGTTAAATAAGAAAACAGTAAAGTGAGCAACATGGCGGCTAAAAACGCCCATAATCCATAAACTTGTCGCTTTTTGCTGGAAAAAACCAAAATGAACAACGGCAAATAAAGCAATTCTAAATATTTTTTTACCTGCGACCAAGCGACTAAATTTTCAACAGGGCTGTAGCTTGTACCAATAATCATCAGTGAAAACAACAACAAAGCCGACATTGCCAACGGATGATGCGCTATTTTGCTTAAATTTTGCCGATTAAAGCCTTGATTAAGCATAAAACTGATAAAAGTCAATACGATAAAAATATTGGTCGCCGCGCTGGAAATGGGAATGGCAAAACCTGTCAACAGGGCAAAAATAAACGGCCATTGCTTGGAATGTATTGAAATGTTCATTATTGGGTTAAGAATTTGCGCCATAAGGATTTAAAGCAGGAGACTTGAAGCAAAAGGGCAATTATTATACTATGCGTCTTCTGTTTTTTAAAAAACCAATGTGATGATGACGTTATTGTCTCCTTTGAGTGAAGTTGCAAAACGACTTTGTGACTGGACATGAAATAACCAACTGAATGAGGAAAATCAATGCAA
The DNA here is from genome assembly GCA_020726335.1 of Thiomargarita sp. Lineage (GTDB taxonomy): Bacteria > Pseudomonadota > Gammaproteobacteria > Beggiatoales > Beggiatoaceae > DYSU01. The sequence goes on from DYSU01000031.1 coordinate 19,969, forward strand.
CGTAGAAATTTTTTGCAAGGTGTGATGAACGGGGGCGTTGCCGCAACGCTGGCAACCTTGTTCCCTCAAGCCGTGCTTGCTGATTGGCCCAAGGCGGCATTTGAATCTAAAGATGTGAACGGTGCTTTGCAGGCTTTATTGGGTGCAACCGACAGCCAATCAGAACAAGTGGACGTTACCGCACCAGACATTGCTGAAAACGGTGCCGTTGTCCCCATTAAAGTCAGCACCAAATTAGATAAAGTTGAAAGCATTACCCTTATTGCAGAAAAAAATCCATCGCCTTTGGTGGCCAGTTTTAATTACAGTGGCGATTGCGCAGGTTTTGTTTCAACGCGGATTAAAATGGGTGAAACCCAAAACGTGATTGTAGTGGTCAAATCTGGCGGCAAATTGTATTCTGCACAAAAAAGTGTGAAAGTGACTGTTGGCGGCTGTGGCGGTTAATTTAAGGAGAAAACAATGAGTTATAATATGCGCATTAAAGCAAAAGCTAAAAACGGCGAAACAGAAGTTAAAGCATTGATGGATCACCCCATGGAAACAGGCAACCACAAAGATGCCAAAACGGGGGAAAAAATTCCCGCACATTTCATCAAAGAATTGACCTGTGAACACAATGGCAAAAACGTGATGACGGCTTATTTAAGCAGCGGTGTGTCCAAAAACCCCTATGTGGCCTTTACTTTCAAAGGCGGTGCCAAAGACGACAGCGTTAAAATGAGCTGGACAGACAGCAACGGCGAAACCAATACTTCAGAAGTAAAAATCAGTTAATCGTTCATTTGGTTTTTTGAAAACCCAAGGAATACCCCTATATCAGGCGTATTCCTTTTTTTATTCCGGACAAACACATGGTCGACATTAAAATCAACTTAGACGAATCCCCCGCCCCAAAAAATCCCGTCACCCCCAAGCTGTTCGATGGCGACTATAAAATCAATTTTCATTGTCACCCCAAAATCGCCTGTTTTAACGCCTGTTGTGGCAACATCGACATCGCTTTAACTCCCCATGACATCGTGCGCCTGAAACAACACCTTGGCCTCAGCTCAGGCGAATTTTTGCGCAATTACACCTACCGCTACGAAATGGAGCAAGGCGGCATTTCAGGGGTTAAATTCAAGCCTGTGGACGATGGCACCGCCTGCCGTTTCATGACCGACGCGGGTTGTCGCGTCTATGCCCACCGCCCCACGGCTTGCCGTTATTATCCTGTCGGCTTGGTTTCATTGCGTAAACAAGATGAATACACCGACCAGCAATCATACGCTTTGGTTGAAGAGCCGCATTGCCTTGGCCACCAGCAAGCGCGGACAATGACCATAGACCAATACCGCCAAGAACAAGGCGTGATAGAATCTGACCCATTAGACCGTGGTTGGCGGCAACTGGTTTTGCAAAAAAAATCGTCAGGCCCTGCGTTTGGCAAGCCTTCAGCGCGCAGTTTGCGCCTGTTCTTCATGACCTGTTATGACATCGACAGCTTTCGCGCTTTTGTGTCCAGCGAAGGTTTTCAAAATGGTTTTGATTTAACGCCTGAACAATGGCAAGCGGTGTTGGCCAGTGACAGCAATTTACTGCAATTTGGCTTTAAATTGCTCAAACAAGTGCTGTTTGGCGAACAAACCATCCCCATTAAACAAACCAGTGCGCAAGCGCGCCAACACGAAAAAGGGCAAAAAGCGGCCCAATTAGCGGCAAAACGCGCCCAATATGACGTGGCTTATGAACCTGTCGAACTTGATTAAAGCGGCAAAAACAAAATGCGCTGAATTTCTGCCAAACTGGTTTGCCCAAGGCAAACCGCTTGCACCGCTTGTTGCACTAAATTTTGCTGTTGTTGCACCAACAAGCTGTTTTTTAAGGTATAAATATCACTTTGTCGCACAATGTGTTGTTTCAGCGCATCGTGCATCCACAAAATTTCCAGCAATGCCAAACGGCCTTTATAACCGAAATATTGACAAAATGAACAGCCTTTTGCTTGATAAATCACGCCATCGTGGGCTAACTTGGGGTAAATAGGCTGTAACTTTTGATACCATGACGCATCAATGGGGTGTGCGGTTTTGCATTGAGGACACAATTTGCGCACCAAGCGTTGATTAATCACCGCATGTAAATTATCGGCAATTAAATCCGGCACTATGCCCATGTCCAACAAACGTGGAATCACTGCAATCGCGGAGGGCGCGTGCAACGTGGCATAGACTTGATGGCCTGTGATGGCGGCGCGAAACGCCATTTGCGCGGTTTCGGTGTCACGGATTTCGCCCAGCAAAATGATGTCGGGGTCTTGGCGCAAAATACTGCGCAAACCTTCTGAAAAATTCAACCGTGGGTTGATGTTGGTTTGGCGCACCAAATCCAGCTTGTATTCCACAGGGTCTTCCAGCGTCATGATGTTGACTGATTCATGATTCAATTCATTGATCAGCGCGTATAATGTTGTGGTTTTGCCGCTGCCTGTGGGGCCTGTGACCAACACCATGCCTTCGGGCATCTGTGCCAATTGGCGCAGTTGTGTCACTTGTTCTGTTTGTTGCGTCAGTTGTTGCACATTGAGAATGCCACGGTGGCGGTCTAAAATGCGCAACACGGTGTTTTCCCCATAAACCGTTGGCAAAGTGGAGACGCGAAAATCAATTTTGCGCCCTGCAATGCTCAGCATGATGCGGCCATCTTGCGGCTGGCGGCTTTCGGTGACATCCAATTGCGCCATCACTTTCAAGCGCAACGCGATCGCAGGCCAATGTTTTTTATGTAAACTGCGCACTTGTTGCAACACGCCATCGATGCGATAGCGGATGCGCAAAAAAGTTTCTTCAGGCTCAAAATGGATGTCTGAGGCTTGGCGTTTGACCGCATCAATCAATAAATTATTGACCAAGCGCACCAACGGCGGATATTCGTTTTGGTTGTGGCTGTGATGGGCGGTTTCAATTTCATCCAGCAAGCTGTCCAGCGACACATCGAAACCATAATTGTTGTCAATCGCGGTTAAAATCTCATTTTCGCCGGCAATCAACGGTTCAAGGTGAAAATGATGGGGCAATAAACGGTTGACTTGGTCGAGCAACAACACATTTTGCACTTCACTGACCGCTAACCACAAGTGTTGTTGGTGCAAACGAATCGGCAATATTTTTAATTGGCGCGCTTTGACTTCGGGAATCAAAGCCAAAATGTCGGGTTCAATCACAATATCGGTCAAATCAATGCTGTCGTATCGGTAGGTGTCGCTGAAAAAATCGCGCAAAATCGCTTCGGCCACAAACCCCAATTGCAGTAAAATGTGTCCCAAAGGTTGGGGATTGGTCTGTTGTTCAGTCAACGCAATTTTCAGTTGGTCAGGCGATATAATGCCTTGTTTAATCAAACGTTCGCCCATTTTTTCCATTATGGCCCCCTTGTTGAAAGGGTCAGTATAACCCATGCGTTACGCTGGCTGTGGGGCAACTTTGCTGGGCTGATGCACGAACCGCTTGTCAGCACCGTCCATTTCTTTTATGCTGACAGGCTATAAAATAAATGAACAAAGGAGTTTTGTATGAAGATTGTTTTTTCTTTTCTTGGCCTGTTGTTTTTATTGACGGGGTTCGTATCAGCGGCGGAAACCACGGCGGTTGACCCAGCGTTGTACACCACCGTCAGCGGTGAGCGCATCAATGAAGATGCTCGCATTGAAGTGACCGAATTTTTTTGGTACACCTGCCCACATTGCGATGGTTTTGACCCTTATTTGGAAAAATGGTTGACCCATTTACCCAAAGATGTGGCGTTTTATCATATGCCTGCCGTTTATGACAATGACCCACGGTTGCCGTTGGCCAAAGCTTTTTTTGTCGCTGAAATTTTAGGGGTGTTGCCCAAAGTTCATCACCCCTTGTTTGATGCGATTCGTCAACAAAAACAACACTTAAACACCGAAGCCATTGCCGCGTTGTTTAAACAACAAGCTGGCGTGAGTGAAGAAGAGTTTATGCAACAATACAATTCTTTCGCCATCGATTCAGCCCTGCGCAAAGCCCAAGCCTTGACCAAAGCGTATGGCATTCAATCCGTGCCTTCGTTGGTGGTCAACGGCCAATACCGCCTCAACAGCAGCCAAATCAACGGCTATGACAACATGCTAAAAACTGTTGACCAATTGATTGACCAAGTGCGCCAAGCAAAAACCCTCGCAAAATGAACATCATTGGCACGCTGTATATCATTTCTGCCCCATCAGGTGCGGGTAAAACGTCGTTGATCAAAGCGTTGTTGCGGCAGGTTGACGATTTAACGGTGTCGGTTTCACACACCACCCGCGCACCGCGTGCGGGCGAAATAGACGGCGAAGATTACCACTTCATTGATGTCAACCGCTTTCAACAATTGCAGGCGCAAAATGCGTTTTTAGAGCAGGCTCAAGTGTTTGGCCATTTTTATGGCACGGCGCGCCAATCGATGCAAACCTTGTTGAACCAAGGCATGGACGTGATTTTAGAAATTGACTGGCAAGGCGCAACCCAAGTGCGTCAACAGTTTCTCCAAGCGGTCAGCATTTTTATTTTTCCGCCCTCTTATGCCGAATTAGCGCAACGTTTGAGTGCGCGCGGTCAAGACAGCCCCGCCATCATTCAACGGCGTATGCAAGACGCGCTCAATGAAATGCGTCATTACACGCCGTTCGATTATTTGGTGGTCAACGAGGTGTTTGACACCGCTTTGCAACAGCTTAAAGCCATTGTACACAGCCAACGCCTGCGTATGGCACAACAAAAGGTGCGCCATCAAGCTTTGTTCACTGATTTAGGCCTTGGATAACGCCGTGTTATTGACCCGCTATATTTACCGTGACATCATCGCCGCTGTGTTTGCCTTGCTCACGGTTTTATTGCTGATTTTTTTAAGCCACCGCTTTGTGCGTTATTTGACGCAAGCCAGCATGGGCGATTTGCCCAGCGAATTTATCTATAAATTCTTGGGCTTAAAAATGTTGATCATTTTAGGGGTTTTGCTGCCGTTGGCGTTCTTTTTGGCCATTTTAATGACTTTGGGTCGTTTGTATAACGACAATGAAATCGCCGCGATGTCCGCTTGTGGTATCGGCTTGCCCTTTTTAATCAAGCGCATCACTTTATTGGCGGGTTTTTTCGCGCTGTTAGTTGGTAGCTTGAGCCTGTTTTTATCGCCGTGGGCGGCACAACAACAAGAACGCTTGGAAAAAGAGGCGGCCAGCGTCTCCAATATCGCAGGCATTGCTTCGGGGCGTTTTAAGGAATTTAACCGTGGTGATGGCGTGTTTTATGTGGAAAAAGTCGCCAAAGATGGCCAAACCATGGAAAATATTTTTATCGCCATCAACCGCGAAGGCAAACAATCGGTGTTGGTGGCTAAAAAAGGCCAACATATCAATGACATTGAACACCAGAGCCGTGTCATCAGTGTTGACAACGGCTACCGTTATCAAGGCACGGTGGGGCAATCTGACTATGAAATCACCTCGTTTAAAGCCCACAGTATTCGCATCATGCCCGAAGAAGAAAAAATAAAGAATATGATGGACTTAGACACCATCGACACCCGTGATTTATGGGGCAATGACAACATCGTCTACCGCGCTGAATTACAAATGCGTTTGTCTGCGCCGTTGATGCTGTTATTGCTGGCACCGCTGGCGGTGTTGATGGCTTACAGCAACCCGCGCCAAGGCCGTTATGCCAAAATCCTCACAGCGGTTTTGGTTTATTTTGTTTATGGAAATTTATTGCAAATGTCGCAAAAATGGATGGAAAACGGCAATGTTCCCGCTTATTTGGGCGTTTGGTGGGTGCATGTGTTGTTGCTGGTGTTGGTCATCGTATTGGGGTATTTACGCCACACCCTGCTGAAAAAACCCAAACCCTTGTTTGCTTTTTGGGCAACGGGCAAAAACGGCTGACACCATGGCTTCGATTCAGTACAGCTATTCCGCTTGCGACCCCTTGGGCAATGTGCAAAACGGCCAGTTGAGTGCCGATTCAGAACAAGAAGTGCTGGCGATTTTGCAGGCCAAAAATTTAGTGCCTTTGCAAATTGACCCAGCGGAGGCGGAAGACGGCGGCAGTTTATTCGCCCGCTCAGGCATTTCCAGCGATGATGTTGTCGATTTTACCAACGGTTTATGCACACTGGTTGAAGCCAAAGTGCCGTTAGACCGCGCCTTGAGTTTATTAGAAAATTTAACCGAAAAACAAAGTGTTAAAGAAATGATCAACAACCTGCGGCGCGAAGTCAAAGACGGCAAAACCTTGGCTGACGCGCTCAAAACCTATCCGCAGGTGTTTTCAAAAATGTACATCAACATGGTACACGCGGGCGAAGAAGGCGGCATTTTAGAGCAGTTGTTGCCACGGCTACAGCAATTTTTGCAATCGGCCAACGAAGCCAAACGCACCATCATTTCTTCCATGATTTACCCGATGATTTTGGCGGTGGTCGGCATTCTCAGTGTGATTTTATTGCTGATTTTCGTTGTACCCCAATTTGCCAGCATGTTCACCGACATGGGAACAGCCATCCCCGATTCCGCCGCATTTTTGCTTCATTTGAGCCATTGGCTCAAAAACTACGGCTGGAGCTTGCTGGTTATCCCGCCTGCGTTGTGGTATAGCTGGAGACAACTGGACAACAGCCCTGAATCGCGGTTGCAACGCGATACTTTTTTGCTCAAACTGCCGTTGCTCGGCACCTTGCTGTTGCAGGCGGAATCTTCGCGCTTTTGTCGCACCTTGGGCGCGTTGTTGCACGCGGGCATTCCCTTGTTGCGCGCCTTGAACATTGTGCGCGGCGTGATGGATAATCAGTTGTTAAACAATAACTTAAAGAAAGTGGAAGAATCCGTGCGCAGTGGCATCGGTTTGGGACAAGCGTTGCACAACGCGGGTGGTTTTCCGTTGTTGTTGTCGCAATTGGTGATTGTCGGCGAAGAATCGGGGCGCACCAACAGCATTTTAGAAAAACTGGCCGAATCTTTCGATGTCCATGTCAAACAGCAAACCACCCGTTTGGTGTCATTGCTTGAGCCGATGTTGATTTTATTTTTGGGCATCATGGTGGGTTCGATTGTCATCATCATGTTATCAGCGATTTTCAGCATCAATGATGTGCAATATTGAGCGTTTGAAATTATCACAGAAAGGAAACCTTATGCCAACCTACCGATCCTATACCACCACACAAGGCCGTAACAGGGCGGGCGCGCGCGCATTGTGGCGTGCCACAGGCACAAAAGAACAGGATTTTGACAAACCCATCATTGCCGTGGTCAATTCGTTTACCCAGTTTGTGCCGGGTCATGTGCATCTCAAAGATTTGGGTCAACTGGTGGCGCGGGAAATCGAAGCGGTGGGCGGTGTGGCCAAAGAATTTAACACCATTGCCATCGATGACGGCATCGCCATGGGACACGACGGCATGTTATACAGCCTGCCGTCACGCGAAATCATTGCCGATTCAGTGGAATACATGGTCAATGCCCATTGTGCCGATGCCATGGTGTGCATTTCCAATTGTGACAAAATCACCCCCGGTATGTTGATGGCGGCGTTACGGCTGAATATTCCTGCGGTGTTTGTCTCTGGCGGGCCGATGGAATCGGGTAAAGCCTTGATTCAAAACAAAGAAGTGCATTTGGATTTGGTCGATGCCATGGTTGCGGGCGCAAACAGCCATGTCAGCGATGCCGACAGCTTAACCATGGAACGCGCCGCTTGCCCCACTTGCGGTTCGTGTTCGGGCATGTTCACCGCCAATTCCATGAATTGCTTGACCGAAGCCTTGGGCTTGTCTTTGGCAGGCAACGGCAGCTTGTTGGCCACCCATGTCAAGCGCAAAGATTTGTTTTTACAAGCAGGGCGTTTGGTGGTGGATTTGTGCCGCCGCTATTACGAACAAGACGACCCCAGTGTGTTGCCGCGTTCCATCGCCACGTTTGCCGCGTTTGAAAATGCCCTGTGTTTGGACATCGCCATGGGTGGCTCCACCAACACCGTGTTGCATTTGCTTGCCGCCGCACAAGAAGCACAAGTGGATTTCAGCATGAAAGACATTGATCGTTTGTCGCGCCAAGTGCCGAATTTATGCAAAGTCGCGCCTTCTGTGCCGCATTATCACATGGAAGATGTGCATAGAGCGGGCGGGGTGATGGCCATACTCAATGAATTAAACAAAGCCCATTTGCTCAACACCGATGTACCCACCGTTCACAGCTCCACTTTGGGCGCGGCTTTGCAACGCTGGGATGTCAGCCAAGCCCAAGCCCAAGCGTTGTATTCAGCCGCACCCGCCAATCTACCCAGCATTGAAGCCTTTAGCCAAAATCAAACAGGGGATTTGGATTTAGACCGCGCCAACGGTTGTATTCGTGATCGACAACACGCCTACAGTCAAGACGGTGGTTTGGCGGTGTTGGTCGGCAATTTGGCGATTGAAGGTTGCATTGTGAAAACCGCAGGTGTGGACGACAGCATTTTGAGGTTTACGGGGCCTGCGCGTATTTTTGAAAGCCAAGACAGCGCGGTGGCGGCGATTTTGAACGATGAAATTATCGCAGGCGATGTGGTGATTATTCGCTACGAAGGGCCAAAAGGCGGGCCGGGGATGCAAGAAATGTTGTATCCCACCAGTTATTTAAAATCCAAAGGGTTGGGCAAAGCCTGTGCTTTGGTGACGGATGGGCGTTTTTCAGGCGGCACGTCGGGCTTGTCCATCGGTCATGTGTCGCCCGAAGCCGCCGAAGGCGGCGAGATTGGCTTGATTGAACAAGGCGACAGCATCGCCATCGACATTCCCCAGCGCAGTATTCAAATCCAAGTCGATGAAGCCACTTTGGCGCAACGTCGTCAGGCCATGGAGGCCAAAGGCGTAGCCGCGTGGAAGCCTGCCCACCGTCAGCGCAAAGTGTCTAAAGCTTTGCAAGCCTACGCGCTGTTGACCACCAGTGCGGCCAAAGGCGCAGTGCGTCACATTCCATAGGACGGCCATGGGTTTATGGCTTATTGCACCGCTTCAGGCGGTGCTTTGGCAGGCAAGGTTTCAGTTTTTGGCGGTGTGCTTGGTTCAGTCGCGGGCGGCTCGGTTACGGGTGTTTGGGTTTCTGGCGTTGCAGGGGGTGCGCTGACCACAATTTTATTGTGGTTTTTCTCTATCGTTTTGGGTCCAATACCTTTGACCTTGTCCAACTCATCGGCAGAGCCAAAATAGCCGTTTTGTTCACGGTAATCGACAATCGCTTGGGCTTTTTTTTCGCCAACGCCTATCAAAACCAACGCCAATTCTTCAGCATTGGCGGTGTTGATGTCTACCGTGACCAGTTTGCTTTCTGCAAAAGTGGTGATGCTGGTCAACAAAGTGATTATCAGCATCAGAAATCTTAATTTAAGCATCGTAACACCTCATTCACAAAACTTACAATTTCCAAAGTGTATCACGGTTAATTAAATTTGCAATTGATCAACGTTTCAAGCCTTGCTTGATGGGCAACAACCCATTGATAAAAAACAAACTTTATATTTTACAGCCTGCGGCGATTGAGGCGGCGCACACCGCTGAGAAATAAACCCACGCCGCCCAAAACCAAACCTGCAATCATCATCAGTTCAAACACGGTCATGCGACCAAGGCGAAATTGTACACTGCTGATAATGCCCACTCCCAACAAAATCAAGCTGATGATCACCAAAAACCAGCCTAAATCATTGTTTGGATTATAGAAAATCATGCCAATGCCAAATAAAAATGGAATCAATACATAACCTGTGGTCAAGTGAAAACTGCCCATGTTCATCATCGGCGTGGCCAAACTGAAACTTTGGCTGACGTGTAAATTGTTCAAAAATAAATATAACCCCATGATAATCATGATTAAACCCAAAAAAAAGCGTCCCATGTTGCTTGCCTCCTTAAAATTGTTGGGTCTTTAACATCACCAAAGTACAGCCCAAAACCACTTCAATGCCCGCTTGTTCAGCCGCTGTTTGCAAGGCTTCGTTTTCGGCCCCCGGATTGAGAATCAAGCGTTGCGGCTTTAATGCCAAAATGTCATCAATCATCAAATCTGAGCGTTTTTTACCGACATAAACGGTGAGCGTATCGACAAGTTCTTGAATATCCAACAATTGTTTAACACAAGCCAAACCCCAAATGCTGGCCACCGCAGGATTGACAGGCAAGACTGTGTGACCCAAATCCAATAAATGTCTAACCGCTTGATTTGAATAACGTTCGGCTTTAGGTGACGCACCCAAAACCACCACTGTTTGCCGGCGCATAAGGCTTCCCCAAAATAAAACCATGATAACATGCTTGAGCGTTTTGGCGTGATGGCCTGCCTGAAAAGCTTGCCCATGGGGCAATGGTCAGGTGCGGGTGTGGGTCTGTGATGATCGGTTCACCGATTCGGCCACATTTGAGGGAACGGGCCAGCGGCGGCAAACACAGTATTGGGCGAATCCCCGCTGTGCCGCCCCGCAGGCTTTTGGTTTATTGCAATGCGGCAAAAATGCGGTCACGAATTTCATTCACTTTGCCGATACCTGCAACGGCCACATATTTCGGTACGTTGGCTGCGCCTGATACCGCCCAATCGGAATAGTATTTGACCAATGGCTCGGTTTGATCGTGATACACTTTTAAACGCAAACGCACGGTTTCTTCTTTGTCATCGTCGCGTTGAATCAAATCTTCGCCTGTTTCGTCGTCTTTGCCTGCCACTTTGGGTGGATTGAACACCACATGATAAGTGCGACCAGAAGCCAAATGCACGCGACGACCGCCCATGCGGTTGACGATTTCTTCATCATCCACCGCGATTTCAACCACAGAATCAATATTCACGCCCGCTTCTTTCATGGCTTCGGCTTGGGGAATGGTGCGCGGAAAACCATCAAATAAAAAGCCGTTGGTGCAATCGGCTTGTTGAATGCGGTCTTTAACCAAACCGATGATGATTTCATCAGAAACCAAACCGCCTGCATCCATCACTTTTTTGGCTTCCAAACCCAAAGGTGTGCCTGCTTTGACTGCGGCGCGCAACATATCACCCGTGGAAATTTGCGGAATGCTGAATTTTTCAGTGATGTATTTGGCTTGTGTTCCTTTGCCTGCACCGGGGCCACCCAATAAAATTAAACGCATGATATACTCCCTTGAAATTGAAAGACAATTGTAGCAATATGCTTTTTGCTTCGCAAGCGGCTTATTATACTGTTGATTTAAGCGTAACCCCAATCTAAATGTGATAACAGAAACTTGGGCAAACCACCCACAAAATGGATACTTTGAATATCAAGACGCAGATGGTTTTGCTATACTTCCGCTATCCTCCTCACCCAACATTGGAAGAAGGCGAATACACGCTGGAAAGCAAAACCGACGACGGCTTGGAAGCCAAGTTTGATTTGTTTGTGCCAGCGGGCGGGATACAGCCGGTGAATTTGATTTTGCCAAAGCGCATTATGGAAAAACGTGTACAGGCAAGGCAAAAAAATTTAACTGGGAAGAGGCTAAACACAAACCGCTGATTTTGCGGGTTTTGATGATTGGCGCATTCCGAAGAATATACAGCAGCAGGAAAACCTGATGATTTTGATTGGGGTTGCCAAGGTGAGCCGGGAGACCATGAAACCCCCACCCTTGTGCAAAGCGTGTTTCCGAATACGCCAGATGCTTATGTCTGGTCAGGCTCGCTTGTTGCCGGCAATTCGGACAGCCTGTGGGTGGTGTATTTCGATGGGGG
>DYSU01000004.1:0-3646 GCA_020726335.1 Thiomargarita sp.
CCAAACTGCGCAACAAAAAATAACCTTGGTCGGGTGAAAGCCCGACATTCATCGAATCTACGCCCATGTCTCTCAAAGTCAGCCACCACAAAGTGGTTTATGTCACCTATAATATCCAAACGCCCGAGGGTGAAATTTTAGAAGCTTCCGATATTCCCATCGGTTACATTCAAGGCTCACACAAAGGCTTGTTTCTTAAAATTGAAAAAGCATTGCTGGGTTGTCAAGTGGGTGAACGGGTGCGGGTTGAACTCAGTGCCAGCAAGGCATTTGGTGAACACAAATCAGAGCTGACTTTTACCGATAAAATCGACCATGTGCCGCCGCAGTTTCGCCGTGTGGGTGCGGAAGTTGAATTTGAAAATCAACAGGGTGAAAGCAAAAAGTTTGTGGTGTCCAAAGTGACAGCCACCCATGTCACCCTCGATGCCAACCACCCCTTTGCAGGCAAAGACGTGGTATTTTACGTCACTGTCACCGACATCCGTGATGCCACAGTAGCAGAAATCCAAATGGGCGAGCCGATGAACATGCCTGCCAGCACTTTGCATTGATTCAACGCTTTCCCCTGTTGCCGATACCCATGCGCATAAACTGATGACAGTCATTGCGCAAGCGGTGTCATGCCCATCCGCGCAACGATTTTTGGTCGATTATTTCTCTCCCTTTTTGGTAAAATCAGCTTTTTTTAACAGAAGCACGCCCCATGCACAACTGCCCGCGTATTTTAATCACGCGTCCCAAAGCACAAAGTCAAAACTTAAGCCGATTGATTGCACAACAAGGCGGCCAAGCGGTGTTGTTTCCTGTGATTGAAATTCAAGCCGTGGCCGAGGCAGAAGCTGAACTGAACCAACTCAATCGCCAGTTAACTGATTATTATGGCTTAATTTTTACCAGTGCCAATGCGGTGCAATACAGCGTGGCACAGCTTGTGTTGCCTGCATCACTGCAACGGGCGGTGATTGGCCAAAGCACAGCCAACGCACTGCAACAACACGGTTATGTCACCACCATTTGCCCGCCACAATTTAACAGCGAAGCTTTGTTGGCCATGCCTGCGTTGTCCACCGAGCGCGTCCGACAACAACGCATCGCCCTTATCAAAGGCCAAGGTGGCCGCGAATTATTGGCCGAAACTTTGCGCCAGCGCGGTGCAGCCTTGACTGAAATCGCGGTGTATCGCCGCTGTTTGCCTCAATCGCCTGTGTTGCCAAAGCCGCCGTTTGCTGCGGTCATTGTCACCAGCGTCGAAAGTTTGCATCATTTATTTGCCTTGTTTTCGCCTGCTGATGGGTTGGCGCATACGCCGTTGGTGGTTATCAGCCAACGGGTCGCCAACAGCATCGTGGGCGTGAGTTCACCCATTTGGGTGGCGGATCAAGCCAATGACCAAGGTTTGCTTAACGCTTTATTAGCGGGTTTGGGCTAGGGATCATGGCGTTGCGTCAAATTGTGTTGGACACTGAAACCACGGGCTTAAATCCGCAAAAAGGCCATCGCATCATTGAAATCGGTGCGGTTGAACTGATCAACCGCCGTTTGACGGGCAACAATTACCATCAATATATCAACCCTGAACGCAAGGTGGAAACGGGTGCATTCAATGTCCACGGCATCAGTGATGATTTTTTGAAAGATAAGCCCACCTTCAAGCAGGTTGTGACTGAATTGATTGCTTTTATCGATGGTGCAGAATTGATTATTCACAATGCACCGTTTGACGTGGGCTTTATTAATCATGAATTAGAACGGGTTAAAAAAAATTGGCAGCCATTAACCCATTGTACGATCATTGATACGCTGGCAATGGCGCGCCAACGCCACGCGGGACAAAAAAATAATTTGGATGCGTTGTGTAAACGCTACAATGTCAATAACAGCCAGCGCGATTTGCACGGCGCGTTATTGGACGCGCAAATTTTGGCCGATGTTTATTTGGCCATGACGGGCGGTCAAGTCAGCTTGGCCTTTGCCGATGACCGCAATACCCGTGATGAAGCCCGTTATGAAATTCAACGCAACGTGCGCAATGCACAAAAATTGGCCGTTATTTTGCCCAATGAAACGGAACTGGCCGCGCATGAGGAAATGCTCAATCAAATTGATAAAAGCAGCCAAGGCCAATGTCTATATGTTAAAAACAATTCATTAATCACATCTTCAACTATTTGATAAATATCATTATTATAACCATAAAAAGCTGTTAATCTAAGCCCTTATTCGGGGAGTCATCATGGAAATCATCATCGCAGGCGCGGGAACCGTCGGCTATACGTTGGCAAAAACGTTGTCAATTTACCACAATATCACCATCATTGATAAAAATTCAAAGGCGGTCTTAAAAATACAAGAGGATTTGGATGTTTTGGCCGTTTATGGCGATGTGGAAAGCCCGAGAACTTATGCAAACTTAAGCAAGAAAAAAATTGATTTTTTTATTGCCGTGACTAACCATGACGAGGTCAATATCATTTCTTCATTGATTATTGATGATATTCTTGACGTGGATAAAAAAATCATCCGCTTAAGAAACAGCTTTTTTATGGACAGCTCAGTCTTGGCTAAAATCAACATTTATAAAAGCATTTTCCCTTCTTTTGAAGTGGCCAACAGTTTGCAACGTTTGCTGGAATATTCCAAAGCCAACAGCGTCAAAACGTTTGAAAGTTCCAATCTGATTTTGTTGTCGGTACGGGTTTATAACCCTGATTATATCGGCTGTAATGTGCGCGAAATATTGAAAGAATTTGATGACGGCGTTGTCGTCGTTGGCATAGAGCGTGAGCGGTTATTTTTCACCCCCAATCACAACGATGTCATCAAAGGCGGTGATTTGGTTTACTTTTTTGGCCATAAAGACAGCATTAAACCCCAATATGGCCATTTTGAATCGCCAAACAACCAAAACAAGAAAAGTAAAAACTGTATTATATTCGGCGCAGACAGCTTGGGGATTAAAATCGCCAAAGTATTGATTAATAAGAATTATCATCTCAAGCTGATAGAAAAAGAATTGGATTTGTGTGAATTGGCTTCAGAGCATTTACAAGATAAAGCGATTGTCCTCAACAGTCGATATGGCTGGGGACATTTGTCGCGGGAAGAGGGTTTGGACAGTGCTGACATGTTAATTGCCGCCACAACCGATGACGAATACAATATTATCAAGTGCATAGAAGGCAAAAAAGCGGGCATTGGCAGGGTGATTGCGGTCAATAATGACAGTGAATGCTATTCGTTGATGCACTCTTTAAATTTAATCATCATTCGAGGAGAGAAAATTAACAGTTATTATTCTATTTTAGAAAAAATCAACTCGGATCATCGCAATGTGCAAAAACGTTATTGTGGCGGCAAAGGGTTTTATCTGGAAAGAAGAATCACTGCCCATTCAAAATTGATCAATAAACCTGTGGTGTTGCTGAAAAAATTTGAAAAAAATACCCTGATTTATTTGCTGCGGTCAGAGGTCATTGTAAAAGATTTCAATGGTTTATCTTATCAAGAAGACGACATCATCAGCGTATTTTGCGAAACCGTGAACAGTGAGCCAGTGAAAAAATGGCTTTATGACGACCTTTAAAATACCCAGTCATTTGGGTGTTCATTCTTTTTTAAAAACACTGTAAATCCAATGTGTTGT
>DYSU01000004.1:3746-70202 GCA_020726335.1 Thiomargarita sp.
TTTGTCGCCATGTTAATCGGTGGCACAACAGGTTCAACCGCAGGTGGGGTGAAGGTGATTCGTTATGTTATTGTTTTTAAAAATATTTTCCTTGAAGTTAAAACTTCTTTGCATCCCAATGCAATCGTCTCGGTTTTTATTGATAATCAGAAAATAAAAACCACTTTGGTCACGTCCATTTTTGGTTTCCTAACCCTTTATATTTTAACCGTTTTATTGTTAATGCTGTATCTTTATGCCCGTGGTTTGGATGAAATGAGTTCAATTTCAACGGCACTGGCCTTGGTGGGGAATATCGGGCCGGGGTTTGGTTTAACAGGACCCGTGCAAAATTATGGCTTTTTCGCTTGGTATGACAAAATCATTCTCAGTTTTGCGATGATCATCGGGCGGTTAGAGTGCTACACTGTTTTTTTGCTGTTTTATAAAGGATTTTGGCAGAAATTTTAAACACTTATATTGCAGCCAACCCGTCGTTGCGGGAAAAACTGCCCTTGCCCCAAGCGATAACCCGCTTGCAAACTGCGCCATGTATAAGCTTGCGCTTTTTTTGTCGCGTCGTTGAGGTCAAAACCATGAGCAAGATAAGCGGCAATCGCACTGCTGAGGGTACAACCTGAACCATGATAACTGCCTGCCAGCCGTGGCCAATGCAATATTTGCGGCGGTTTTTGTGCTTGATACAAACAATTGCTGACCTCTGGGCTGTTTTCATGCGTACCCGTGATCAACACCGCTGAACAACCCTGTTGCAATAAAACTTCAGCCGCTTTATCCAATTGGCTTTCCCCTGTCAAGCGGCGCGCTTCCTCGCTGTTGGGCGTGATGATGGTGGTCAATGGCACTAAATTTTCCCGCATATGGGTGATCAAATCTTGCTGGCTAAAATCTTTGCCACCGCCTGCGGCTAAAATCGGGTCAAGCACCACGGGCAAATCAGGGTGCTGGCGTAACACGGCCATCACCGCATCCATCACTTCAATACTGCCGAGCAACCCCAGTTTAATCACTTTTGGGTGTAAATCAGCCAGCACAGGCGCAACTTGTTGGCTGATTTGCTGGGCTGACAGCGGTATCAATTGATAAACATTGTGGCTGTCTTGCACGGTTAAACAGGTGATGATTGGTATAGCATGTGCTTGTGCCTGAAACAAGGTTTCAATATCTGCTTGTATGCCCGCACCGCCTGTGGGATCATGACCTGAAAAAACCAACACGGGTTGGGGAATCATTATAAAATAAGCCTGTCACTTAAAAATTAGCCTAAATTTCCGATTCACATCGGCCACTTAACTTGTAAAACGGTCGTACCTTTGCAGAATAGGAATCGCCTGCGCATCAAGGCCAAAACATGATCAAACAAAAACTTTTCCTGCATTTTATTGGACTCAATTTGATTTTAGCCATCAGTTTTGTGCTGTCTGTGGTAATTCTGGCCTATTATCATATCGCATTAGACAATCATTTGCTTGCCCATGACAATAAACAAACCTTGGTACAAATTTTAAACAGCGTTTATCCGCTAAGCAATGCGTTGCAAGTAGAAAATCAAACCAGTCATTTATATGGGTTTTCTAAAGAAAAATCTTATTATTTACAACATCTTGACAAGATATATTTACGAACCAATCTTTATATTCAAAAAACAATAGAGAGCAATGGATTAAAATATCCCAACACTTTATTCAGTCAAACATTTTCAAAATTAAACAAACAGTTACAACAAATAACCCATTATCGTCAACTGTTAAAAACAAATGAATTTAAAAAAACATTTGATTATTATCAAGAGCTTAACCAACAATTGTTTAATTTATATTCGCAAACAGAAGCTTATTTGCAAAATGAATCAATAGAGCCTGAAAGCGTGTTATTGCAAAGCCTCTTTCTGCTCAAAAGCCATATGCAACGTGAAAACAATTTGCGCATTCAACAACTGTTGGCTAAAAACGTAGATGGCGCGTTACAACAACAAATTTTATTGGCGCAGGAAAATCAGAAAAATATCCAAAATTTATTCATTGCTTCACGCAATGTGACGGTATATGCCTCATTAAACAACCAAAGTATGGATAAAAATTTAAATGACCTTGCGTTAGTTAATAAAACGCTGGTGCATTACGGAAAAACGCCAAGTAATTTTAATTTAAATCAATGGCTTAAGTTATATCATCAACGACTAAGTCAAGTGCAAACAATGGAACAATCCATTTTAGATAATTGGAAAATTCGCAATAAAAATCAGTTAGAGCAATTAAACACTGAAAAAAACCATTTACGCTGGGCCATGGTGGGCTTATTGCTTTTGCTGTTGTTGGCGGTTTGGATATACCACGCTTTTTGGCGAAAAACAAAATTATTTTTCAATAAAATTCAACGACATCTACAGAATATCCTACATAAATTGGGTAAAAAAAATCAAAACCTATTACAATCGCGTAAAAAATATTTATTCGGTGCCTCAATCTTGTTTAATACATTGGAAGAATTAGAAAACACAGTGGTTCAATATATTGAACAATACAACAAAACCACCCATGAGCTGGTTAATATTCATAATGTATTCAATGTATTGCCTGTTAATTTAATGTTATTAGACCAAAATAACATTATCACTTATATTAATCAACCTTTGCGCAGATTATTGCAACAAGTGCAAATTGCATTTCAACTGCACCTGCCTGAGTTTTCGGCCAGCAGTTTGTTGGGCAACAATTGGTCTATTTTTGATTTTTTAACGGAAAATGCGCAACAAGACGGTAATCAGCAAATCATTGTCTTGCATGAACAACAGTTGTATTTGGAGTTTATTCCGATTTTTAACCCACAAAATAAAGGCCAATTGCAAGGCACGGTGGTTTGTTGGGCATTAAAAACCAGCGATTAATACACGGGCAAATGATAATAGCGGCGGAACACCAAGCGATTGCCCAATTGTGGATTGGCGCAATATTGGGCAGAAAATGGGCGGATGGATAAATACGATAACGGCTGATTGCCCAGATGGGCGTTGATGTCGGTATAGACCGCATGAATATTGATTTGCCCTGCAATCCCCAGCAATGAACTGGCATCAATGCGGCTTGAAGCCGATTGGAATAAATAGCTTGCTTGCAAATCAATATTGCCGCCTTGGCCTGCTTTCGCGCCTGCAAAAATGTTGGCCGTTTCCAACACCATAAAAGTTGGTTTGTTCACGGTGATGTTGGCACCTTGGTGTTGCGTTTGCGCGCCCAATGCACGGCTGATCAGGTGGCTGTGGTTCAATTGCAACAAATCGCGCACCCCCAAATACAATTCGCCACCGCCCGCTTGTTGTGCTTGGCTGGTAATCGCGCTGTCGTGTTGCAATTGTATTTTTTGGCTGATAACGGAAATATTGCCCGCATTGCCCAAGCCCAAGCTTTCGGTGCTGATGGCGGAATTTTTTAATTGAACGTGCTGGCTGTCGATTGTAATATTGCCGCCTGTCACGCTGATGGGGGCGCGCAAACCCAACTGAGCCGCAATGCCGCTGTTCAATAAAGTTAAATTTTGATGTTGACGCAACATGATGTCGCCGCCCTGCCCTTTTAACCCCAAAGATGAAATCAAACTGTTGACTAAACTGTGTTGCTGGGCGGTGATTTCAATATTGCCTGCACGACCGCCGCCCAAGGCTGCACTGCTGATTAACGCATTTTCTAAACGCAATTGTTGACAATCCAATTGAATCAAGCCGCCATCACCCGCGCCCAAATGACTGCTGATGATGCTGGCGTAGTCGGTCAAAGACAGGGTTTTGGCTTTGATCCAAATATTGCCCGCATCAGCCGTTTGCCCCGGCAAAACACCTGTTTGAATACTGCTGTGGCCGTCTAAATGGATGTTATCAGCCGCCACCACAATCGGCCCGCCTTGGCTGTCGGTTTGGCTGACGGTGCTGTCCAACAGACTGCGCTGGCTCAAGCTCACGTTTTTGCTTTGTACACTGATGGGTGCGTGTTGACTGCTAATCTGGCTGTGATTGAGGTTTACAAATTGACCGTTTTGAATGAACACCCCCCGTGCTTGGATTTGGCTGTCGTTCAGTTGGACGCGGCCTTGGTCGCTTTGCACCAGCAAAGCACCTTCACAATGCACTTGGCTGTTGTCCCATTGCAGATGATGGCTGGTCAAAGACAAGTCATTGGCGTGGTTGATTTTTGCGTGGTCAAACTGCAACGGCGCGTCGCTGAGAAAACCAAATGCGATTGGCTCGGCACTGCTGAAGCGGCTTGCTGGCTTTGTGGCAGAAAAACTTTGGCCATCGCTGAAATTCAATTGTTGCGCCGTGGCCAAATGTAAACTGCCGTTGATGTCCAATTGGCTGTTTTGTCCCAACACGATGCCGTTGGGGTTGAAAAAATACAGTGCGCTGGGGGCAATCAATTTGCCATCAATAAAAGACACTTGTCCGCCTGTGACGCGGGCAATGATGTTGTTGACATTAGCGGGGGCTAAAAATTGGGCAGTTTGGTTGACGTTGATGTTAAATTCATGAAAACTATGAAATAAATTGCCGCCGTCTTGTTGGCCGTATTCAGCTTTAATCGCCAGTTGCGCACCTGACAGTGTCGCTTGTTGGCCTAGACTGCCGTCCAACACCACATCAGCCGATGATGTGGCTGTGGTTAAAATCAGTAAAAAAGTTAAATATTTCATGGGTTAAGGTGGCATCACATACAAATGCCACAGCGGACACCATGCGATGTCATTCAATTGGCCGTTGGGCGCGCTGTAACCTTGCGGGCTGAGACAATAATCGGTGATGATACTCATGCTGTGCAACGCATCTAAAAAATAGGGCGTGATTTTAACTGAAAAACTGCTGGCAACCCCCAAGCGAATGGCTTTATTTTCGCCTGCAACAGGGTTGAACACCCATGATAAAGTGTCTAACCGATATAAAAACAAACCACTGCGCAACACGGTTTCAACCGTGGCGGCGTTGTGCATTTCGATGATTAACGCTTGGGCGGGAATGTAATACACCGCTTTGACAAACGGGTCTTGGTTTTGTTGCAATAAGGCGTGGGTAAAACTCAAAAACGCCGCTTCATTGGGCAAATGCTGTTGTTGCGCCCAATAGACGGTTAAATAATTCAATGTTTGCCAACCCATGGTCATGGCGTAATTGACTTGCAACCGAATGCGTGCCGCATCAGGGTCTAAAGCTGAACTCAATTGTTTTGATTTTAATGCACTGTTTAAATCAGCCGCCCAAATCGGTGCGACCAGCAAACAAAAAGCGAATGTCAACAGCATGATTTTATTATAATTATTACAAGATTTTGCCATAAATTTCAACATAATATGCCGTGTTGACGTGAATCAGCCCGCTTTTTGTCTAATAATGAACGGGTTACAACGGGCGGTGATGACAAAGTGGAAAACTATAACACAAAACCTTGCGATTTAAATTAAAGCCGTTAAAATCGTTGTCAGGCAAGCATTTATTTAACAACTTAAAAGGATTGATTATACACATGAATGCGTGAATGCAGGTTGCGCCCGTCCCATTGAATTTGTCGCCAACAAGGCTGGGCATTGGCGATATAATTGGGGTGAAGCGTATTGATTTGATTCATGGTTGACGGACAAAGATAAATCCATTTGCCATCACGGTATAACCGTTTGGCGGTGTGGTAATGGCCGCAAAAAATGTGTTTAATTTGTTGTAATTGTTGAAGTTGTGGCCAAACTTGTTGCCGATTCAGCAACGGATAGTGCGCATCCATAAAAGTGCATTGGCAATCCAAGGGCGGGTGGTGGATAAACAACAACGCCGCTTGGCTCAAACATGGGTCTTGTTGGTGCAACCACTGCAATTGATGGGCTGACAAGGTATTGTCTGAACTGTCCAAACACAACAAGGGCAAGCCATTGATTTCATAACGATAAAAAAGCTCTTCATGTTCATGAGGTAAATCAAACACTTGGCGCATCACCGCCACTTTGTCATGATTACCCGCCAATAAAATATAAGGCCGTTGCAAGCTGTCCAATTGCAATTTCAACCAGCAATACGCCTCAATTTCACCCGCTGTGGCCGCCAAATCGCCTGACACCACCAGCAAATCCCACGCTTGTTGTCGAAACTTTTGCAATAAACGGCTGAGATTGGCGCGTGAATCAATGCCACCTACTTTGTTGCCCTCAGCACTGATATGTAAGTCACTGATTTGAATAATGGTTGTTTTCACAATGCAGCCCTTTTAAATAAGATTATATGCGCAGTCTGGCAGATGCCTAAAAACGCATTGATTTTTTCAGCCGCTGTATTTTGGCTGTCCATCAAGATAATATCCAAACCACCCCGCCGAATCACATTCAACAAAAAATGGCGGTTGCCCAACGTATGGGTATACGGCGGAAAATGTTGCAAAATGGCGTATTCAAGGCTGGTTTCGATTTCTTCACTGGACAAATAAAGCACAGGCTGTACCGATTGTACGGTGCGCAACCAAACCAGTTGGCTCTCTAAAAGGGTGATTTTATTGCAATAACTTGATTTTAATGGATTTATACGCAATTGTGGCAAAAAAGGGCGCAACAACAACCGCTGTAAAAAACCCATCTGTGAGATAAAAAAACCGATATAGCCAAAACCCGCCAGCTTGCGTACCACAGGATGCCACACCAGTTTGTGCCGCACCGCTTGATTGTGACTGGCAATGGCCAACAACAGCCACCAAGCCAAAAAGTGAATGGCCAAAATCGTCAATAGATTGATGGCCCAATGAAATAAGGTGTCAAGCTGTTCATCCCATTGTTTTTGCAATAATTTTTTTTGAAAGGCTTGGTTTGCTTTCACCAAAGCGTCTGATTTAACCCCTTCAGGTATCGTTTTCCACAACGCATTTATTTTTTCAGCATTTTGGGTTGAAACTTCGGTTTTATTGAGGGTTGCAACACCCAAGGCCAATGATTGATCAGTCAATAAGGGATAAGCGGCAACAGATGTCCATAGGTCATTGATTTTATTCAACAACTGCCATTGTTTGTCTGGTTCGATATTGAATTGATTGCTGTGGTCATCCACCAGCAACAACAGCTCATGCCACAGCGCATCATCACCTGCCAGCATGTGATATAAAAACCGTGTGTCATTTTGATAAAAATGATTTGGCTCCAATAAATTGTTCAATAAAGTGAAAAAAATTAAAGGTTTACGCGAATTTTGTTGCAACAATGCCACGATAACCGCATTGCGAATATCCTTGTCGTCACTGAACAAATTTTTTAACAGCGCGCTTTCTTGCTCTGTAGTGAGTGGTTGATTAATAAAGCTTTTTATCGCCAACAAGCGCAAAGCGGCTTGTTCAGTCACCAAACTTTTTTGCAAAATTAATGAGAAATCTGCGTGCTGTTGCATCAATTGTAAAGTTTGTTCATAAAGGCTGGTTTTTTGCCGTTGTTGCGCCAAGCAATTCAATAATTGTTGATACGGCTCTTGTAACCCGTTGTCAGATAAATTATTTTTTATCGAATGGGCAACCGACCATGCTTTATAATTGCCACTTAAATGAACATTGTACCCATACAACGTATGGTCATTTTGTAGCCCTTGGTTGACGCAAGGCAATAAATCGGCAGAAAAATTAAATTCTTGGCTAAAAAGCCACGATAAATCAAGCGAGGACAATAGCTCTATTTTTTGGTGTTTTAATAAAACATACAAAGCCGCCCAACGCAATTCATAACGTGATGAGTTTTTAAGTTGTTGTAAAATATCTTGATATAAGTAATCGTTCAAGTTGCCATGGCGGGCTATAAATTGTAACAGTGTAAAGACCAACGGCCAATTGGCTTCATTTTGACGTTGTTTTAAATCATCCCAGTAAGTTTGTAATAAATTCAAGCTGATATAGGATTGGTTATTAAAAATTTGCAATATAAATTGGGCAATGTGTTCGTTATCGGTTTGCATGAGCAAACTGAATAAAGCATTGATTGAATTTTCATCTAAATCATTGTTTTCGCTTTGTTTTTTTGCAATCACTGCCAAAGCCGCTGCTTGGATAAAAATATCTTGTTGGTCTAAACAAGGCAAAACCGCAGGCAATGAAATCAGGTTATGGGTTTGGCTGACCAAGGAACGCAATTGTGCAACTTGACATAAATCGTTGCCGACTGGAATCCACACGGGGTTTTCTGGGGCAGTCTCTGCCGTGTTAGTCTTTTTTAAAGATAAATCAGTCGGTTGTGTCGCTAACGCGGCTTTTAATACATCAGATGAGAGCAAGGGCAAGGCCAAATTGCAATCTTGTTGGCAATCACGGCCATTTTGCAACCAAGTCGCCACTTGCGGCCAGTTTTGCAACGGAAATAAAAAATGCACCGCTTTGAATTGAACTTCTTGATGTTTGTCATCGGCCAATGCGTAAGCCAAGCCTTTTTGTTGCCACAGCGGGAGAGCATCATTGAACTGGAGTGGGGGTTTAGCAGGCTCTTGTGCCACCACCACCGTTGTTAGGCAAAAAATTAACCCGCCGATAAACCATGGTATGTGGCCTGTCTTCACTTTGTTTGCCTCTGATACATCATTTCGGACAATTTCAGTTTAATGAGAACCGCAAAGGTTTCTGCAACAGCATTAGAAACAATTTTGCGCTCTGTGTCCAATCGTTTGAGTTTTTTAACTTATTTCTTGCTGTGCCATTCTTGTAATATCTTCACCAATTCGCTGGCTTGGATGGGTTTGGGCAGATAAAAATCCAAACCCATGGCACGGTATTGTTCGACATCATCGGGCAAAATTAAACTGCTAAAACCGATGATGGGCATGTGGGAAAACGCATCCTGTTTGCGTAACCGTTTAAAAACATTAGAGATATTAAACTGGGTGATTTGCAAATTAATCAATAAGGCTTGAATTTGATAGGTTTGCGCCAATTTCACCACACTGTTGCCATTGTAGGCCAATTTAACTTGGTAGCCTTGACCCGTTAAATATTTGCTTAAGCGATCGCGGGTTTTTTCATGGTCTTCGGCCAACAACAGCGTCCATTGTTCTTGCATGGTTTCGTCAAAATTTTCCCAAGGTCGGTTACTGCTTTCAGCAATCACAGACGGGTTGTGCTGGGTCACGATGGGTTGCCATGGCAAACGCACACTGAAGCGGTTGCTGGGTTGATTTTCGATTTGCAAACTGCCTTCTAAATTATTGATTAAACTCTGAATTAATAACCATGGTTGCTCATTCTTATGTTCAGATGGTTGCAAAGGGTCAAATAAAGCGTGAATTTGCGCGTTGCTCAACAAGGGGGCCGTGTCCCAAACAGTGAGGATTAAATGGCCTTGTTGTGGTTGGGCATAGGTTTCCAAACCCATGCGCCCACCTGTTGGCGTGTGTTGAATGGCGTAATAGAGGATGTTGACCAGAATTTGTTTGAGCCGAATCGGTTCAATCCGCGCTTGCAACAGTTCAGGGTCAAAACTGACGCTTAAATCAATGTTTTTATCTTGCGCGCTTTGATAAACAAAATCCAAGCTGGCTTCGGCCACGCTGATGACTGAATTTTGTTGTATTTCCAACAACAATTTGCTGATGTCAAAATCGGTGATGTTCAAAGCTTGTTGCAATTGATTGAGCAGATAATCCGCGCTTTTGGTCATGCTGGCCAGTGATTTTTGTTGGCAAGGTTGTAATGTGCCGTGAATTTGTGCTTGCAAGGTTTGAATCAGCGTTTTAATTGAAGACAAGGGGCGGCGAAAATTTTGAGCCAACTGATTGATAAAACGTGTTTTTTTAATGCTTTCATGCAAGGCGTTGTTTTTCTCTTGTTGAATTTTCAATTCATTCTGCTTGAATTGGGTCAACACCCCATTGAAATCAGCCGCCAGTTGTCCCCATTCGTCACGGCTGTTCAGCGGAATTTGCACATAACGGTTGCCGTTTCGAATCATTTTTAAAGTTTGTTGTATGGTTTGCATATGGCCGAGTATTTCATTGGCAAAACGGCGCGCCCACCAGCCCATGCAACACAAAGCCAACAACAGCAAACTGGCCAACAACAGGTTATGCGCATTCAACAACGGGTTGTCAGGCAAATCATGCGACAACAACAACAACCAATTGATGTCATCGCTGACCTTAACCGTTTGAAAACTCAACCATTGTTGCCCAACTTGCCCACTGCCTTGTTTTTGGGTCAAAATCTGTGCCGCATCATCGGGATAATCGCGGATCAAACTATAGTGATGGTTCAAATCATGATAACCACCCCAACATTTGTTTTTCTCAGGGTGAGACAAATAATAGCCGTCTTGGTCAATCAGCATCGCACGCAGGGTTTGCAACAACACATCGGTGTTAATTTCCAACGACAACACCGCATGAACGTCATTGGCACGATAGACAGGCAACAACAAACGCAACATGGGTTTGAGCGGTTTTTCAATTTGGCCATTGTGGCGGCGTAAAGTGGCGGGAAGAATCAAAAATTGGTCTTTGCTCAGTTTTAAAGCTTGGTTAAAATAATTGCGGCCAAAATGCTGTTGCAACTGCAACGCATCCACTGCCACCACTTGATCCATTTGTTGTTCAATGCGCACCCATTCTTTGCCATGGCTGTCATACAGTTGCAAACGATGAAAATAATCACGGTGACTGACCCAATGATGCAACAATGCGGTGAATTGTGCCTGATGCGCCAAAGTTAAATCAGCGGTCAACAGCGGGTTATGCGCCATCGCCAGCGCATCTTGTTTAATTTCGGTTAAATTGTGATAAAGATGAGCTATTAAAGCCTGCAATTGCCCATTTTGCAGGGTGCTGACCTGTTGAACCAATTGTTGCGACGCAAAATGCGTTGCATAAAAAATCAAGACCACGCAAGGAATTAACAGCAACAATCCCGTTGCCCTCATCATTCGCGTGGCTATTCCTTGATAAAAGGGCATGGCGATTGTCTCCTGTTCACCGTGTTTTATCCATCCTTGGCTATAAAACACGGTTTGGCTGGCGATTGTTTTGAGTTTATTTAACCAATGCATTTAATCTGCCACCTAGAATTTTACAATAAAATTCAATAATATATAAACTTTTTTAACCTAAAACGCCGAGTTACCCATGATAAAAACCAACCCCCCAGTGATTCATCGCCAAGATTATCAACCCCCTAATTATTGGATTAGCCAAGTCAACTTGAGTTTTAATTTAGAGCCTGAACACACAGAGGTGCATAGCCAGCTCCATTTGCAACGCAACCCCTCCAATCCCAGCGAGACATTACATTTACACGGTGAGAATCTACAGCTTAAGGCTGTGCATCTTAACGGCAAAACCTTGGATGAAACCGCCTATCAATATAGTGATAACGGATTGATTTTATTCAATTTACCTGCAACCGCCTTGCTAGAAACATGGGTGGAAATCAACCCCCAAGCCAACAGCGAATTGTCGGGTTTATACCAAAGCAACGGCAACTTTTGCACCCAATGCGAAGCCGAAGGTTTTCGGCGCATCACTTATTTTTTAGACCGTCCCGACGTGATGAGCGCATTCAACGTGCGCATTGAAGCCGACAAAACCGCCTATCCCGTCTTGCTGTCCAACGGCAACCGCATCGCCCACGGTGAAAGCGAAGCCAATCGCCATTGGGTGCAATGGCAAGACCCGCATTTAAAACCCTGTTATTTGTTCGCGTTGGTTGCGGGTGATTTGCGCTGTCAGCGGGGCGAATTCATCACCTGTTCAGGGCGCAAAGTGGCGTTAGAAATTTGGGTTGAGCCGCAAAACATTGATTATTGTGAACATGCCTTGATTTCGCTCCAAAAAGCGATGCGTTGGGATGAGGATGTTTACGGCTTGGAATATGATTTAGACACCTACATGATTGTCGCGGTCAATGATTTCAACATGGGCGCGATGGAAAACAAAGGTTTAAACCTCTTCAACAGCAAATATGTGCTGGCGCAACCGCAAACCGCCACCGATGAAGACCATGCCAATATTGAAAGCGTGGTTGCTCACGAATATTTCCACAATTGGACAGGCAACCGCGTCACTTGCCGCGATTGGTTTCAATTGACGTTGAAAGAAGGTTTAACCGTATTTCGTGACCAACAATTCAGTGCAACGATGGAATCGGCCACTGTGCAACGCATTCAAAATGTGCGGCTGTTGCGCAACAGTCAATTTTTGGAAGATGACAGCCCGATGCAACACCCGATTCGCCCCGAATCATACATCAAAATAAAAAATTTTTACACCAGTACAGTTTATAGTAAAGGCGCGGAAGTGGTGCGTATGCTCCACACCTTGCTGGGCGCGGACGGTTTTCGCCGTGGCATGGCGGTGTATTTTCAACGTCACGATGGCCAAGCAGTGACTTGCGATGATTTTCTCGCCGCCATGGCCGATGCCAATCAACGCGATTTAAGCCAATTTGCCCGCTGGTACAGCCAAGCGGGTACACCCGTGATTGATGTGACGGAAGATTTTGATTTTTCAACTAAAACCTATCGTTTAACTTTAAGCCAATCGTGTGCTGTTGCAAGCTGGCAACCCTTGCATATCCCTGTCAAAATGGGTTTTATCGCCACCGATGGCGCGGCTTTACCCCCGTTTGACCGCGTTTTGGAACTGACTGAAGCAAGGCAAACTTTTGAATTTAAAGAATTTAATGAAAAACCTGTGGTTTCGTTGTTTCGTGATTTTTCCGCGCCTGTCAAATGCCGTCAAGCGCGCACCCATGCGCAATTGGCGTTTGTGATGGCGCATGACAACGACCCGTTTAACCGTTGGGATGCGGGGCAAAGCTTGGCACAACAAGTGATTTTAGAGCTGATCCAAGCCATTTTAGACGGCAAAACCTTGATTTTAGACCCGTTGTTTGCCGCCAGTTTTGGTGCGATTTTACGTGATGAACGCTTGGATGGCGCAATCAAAGCGTTGCTGTTGACTTTGCCCGATGAAAACACCGTGGCGCAACACATGGCCATTGTTGAACCCGATGCCTTGCACTCAGCGCATCAATTTGTCCAACGGCGGTTGGGTGAAGCGCATGATGAATGGCTGGCCGACACTTACCATGCCCAGCAAAGCGGTGCGTATCAAGCCACACCGCAGGCGATTCAACAGCGGGCATTGAAAAATTGTTGTCTGGGCTATATCAGCGCAAACCCCGCCAACCACAGTCAATTGGCTTTGTTGCAATTCAAGCAAGCCGACAACATGACCGACCAATACGCGGCCCTGGCGTGTTTGGTCAACCACGGTGGTGAATTGGCGGCGCAAGCGTTGCAAGCGTTTTATCAGCAATGGGAAAGCGAGCCTTTGGTGTTGGATAAATGGTTTAACGTGCAAGCCACCGCCCGCCATTCTCACGCGCTGGAACAAGTGATGGAACTTTGCGAACACACCGATTTTACCTTGCACGTTCCCAATCGGGTTTACGCGCTGTTGGTGGCTTTCAGCCGCAAAACCGCCGCTTTTCACCGCCCAGATGGCAGGGGCTATCAATTCATTGCTGATAAAGTGCTGGCTTTGGACGGCATCAATCCTCAAGTGGCGGCGCGGCTGGCCAGTGCGTTCAATCAATGGCGACGGTTTGACCCCGTGCGCCAACAACTGATGCAAACCCAATTGCAACGGCTGTTGGCCACGACAACGTTATCGGTTGATGTGTACGAAATCGTCAGCAAAAACCTCTCGTGACGCAAGGAATATGGCATTTTGCGCGCATTGGCGTTAAGATGTTTTGGGTTTTAATCCAGAAAAAGGATGCTTTATGACAATCACGGCTTGGTTGGGGTCTTTAACTTTACTATTGTATATCGCCATTACAGTGCGCATTTTTACCTTTGATTCGCCGCGCAAACCCGCCACAGCACAAAAAATCCAATTGTCTGTGTTGTTGCTGGCCGCTTTAATCAGCCACGCTTGTTTGCTTTATACGCAATTGTTAAACGATAAAAGTTTGAATCTGGGCTTTTTTAACATGGTGTCACTGATTTCATGGTTGGTGGTGTTGTTGCTCCGTTTGGCTTTGTTGCAAAAATCAGTGGAAAGTTTGCTGGCCGTGTTTGCGCCCATCACGGCAGTGACCGTGCTGTTGGCCCTGTATTTCCCCAGTGAAGGGCTGTTGACAGGCCATTTGGCAGGTGGGGTGAAAATGCACATTGTCACGTCGGTGTTGGCATACAGCATTTTGGTGTTGGCCGCGTTACAGGCGATTTTCATGGCGGTGCAAGAATATAAACTGCGCCACAAACGTCCGACATGGATCATGCAACATTTGCCGCCGTTGCAGAGCATGGAAACTTTATTGTTTCAGCTTTTGCAAGCGGGTTGGTTTTTTTTGACGCTGGGTTTGATCAGCGGTTCACTGTTTTTAGAAGACATGTTTGCCCAACACCTTGCCCACAAAACGGTGTTGTCGTTTATCGCTTGGTTGATTTTCGCCACGTTGTTGTTTGGCCGCTGGCGATACGGCTGGCGTGGTCGGCGCGCCATTCGCTGGACATGGGTGGGTTTTGCTTGTTTAATGCTCGGCTATTTGGGCAGTAAATTCATTTATGAATGGATTAAATAATGGCCATAGCGATATGCACGGTATAATCTGCCATACAACCGATACAACCCGCGTTGCCAAAAACAGCGGCTGTTTTTCAAATGCACGCGCTGTTCTTCAATGAACCGACGGCGCAAACTCGGCCAATCGCGGCGCGAACTGATGCCCGTATCGCGCATCACCGCCAACACCGTGTCATCGCGTTGCACCTTCACCCCATGGCGATAAAGCCGCAACAAAAAATCATAGTCCATGGTGATTTTCAGATGGACATCAAAACCACCGTATTGGGCAAACAATTGACGGCGGCACACAATGCCTTGATGACAAGCGGGCATTTTAAGATAAATCAACGGCCACCACGGGCGCGGGCGATGAACACGCGGGTTTTGGCCGCTGAATAACACCGCAGCCGTATAAACATCGGTGTCAGGTTGTAATTGCGCAAGCAAATGGCGAATGCTGTCAGGCCGCGCCAAATAATCATCGGCGTGCAAAAACAACAGATAATCGCCCGTGGCCTGTTGCACCCCTTGGTTCATCGCATCGCTGATACCGTGGTCTGCTCGGCTGTGCCAATAATTGATATATGATTGATGTTGTTGAATAATTTCAACACTGCCATCGGTGGAACCGCCGTCAATGATGATATATTCCAAAGCGGCATAATCTTGTTGCGCGACGCTGGCAATGGTGTGTGCCAAATGTTGAGCGGCGTTCAAACACACGGTGATGATGCTGATTTTAATCATGGCGTTAAACCGCTTGGCAAGATTAATCGGGGTTTTGACAAAGGCGTTTATCTTGCGCGCTGAGTTTGGGATTGGTGGCCAAATAATCGTGCAACAAAGCGCAACCGCGACTGAGTATTTGATTTAATGACGAATTTCGCCGCAACAATTCTGTTTTCAATGCCTTTAATTGCCAAATAATCACCCGTTCATCGGCACTGGCTGAGCCGATTTCATCGCCTTCGGGGCTGAAACTGACCGCCCGCACCCAACTGCTGTGCTGGTTTAAAGTCAACAACAGCTTGCCTTGCCTATAATCCCAAATGCGCACGGTGTTGTCTGAACCGCCTGAAACCAACAGCGGCGATTGTTGATTGGGCGAAAAATTAACATCCCAAACCCAATCGCTGTGTCCCAGCAAGGTTTTTGCTAATTGGCCCGTGGACGTGTGCCACAGTTTGATGGTGTTATCTGAACTGGCACTGGCCAAATAGCGGTCATCAGGGCTGAAGCTGAGGTTGTTGACCCAATCTTTATGGCCTTTTAATTCAAACAACAACCGCCCCGTGTTGTCCCACAATTTTACAGCGTTGTCCGCACCACCTGAGGCTAAATATTGCCCGCCGTGGCTGAACACCACGCTGTTGACGGTGCGCTCATGGGCCTGTTCAATTTTTTGTTGCGCCTCGCCTGTGGCTGACCAAAATTGAAGCGCGTCGTTATTGGCACTGACCATCACGCCGTTTGGGGCAACGCTGATGCTTTTGCTTTGCGTGGTTTTTTGTGCAATGACTTTGGTCACTGTGCCATCGGCGGCCATAAACCGCAGTTTGTTGTCATAACCGACGGCCACCATTTCATTGCTGTGGGGTAGAAAATCAACATCACGCACGCTGACCCCCATTTTGATGGTGCGTGCCAACGTGTAGTTGCCGTTGTGCCGTCGCCATAAACGCACCGTGGCATCACTGCCCGTGGTGGCCAAAAAATCGCCCGTTGCCGAAAAATCCAAATCTTTCAGCCCTGACGTGTGGCCTTCAATGATTTTTACCACATTGCCTGCGTCCAAATGATACAAACGAATACGCTTGTCTGAATTGGCCGAAGCCAAGGTTTTGTCCTCGGGGTCAAATGCGATTTGCATCACTTGGGTTTTAGGGTTTTTAAATAATTTCAACAAGGTACCATCACGGCTCCAAATGCGAATTTCACCGTTGGCATTGGCTGAAGCCAGCATGGTGCCTGCGTTGTTGAATTTAACATCAAACACCCAGTTGTTTTGATAATACAGCGTGTCAGCGTTCAATAATTGGGGGGGTTGTGCGCGCAAATCCCACAGCCGCACAGTGGTGTCCGCGCTGCTTGTGGCCAACACCTCACCTGTTGGGTCAAAAGCCACGCCATAAATTCGATCAGTATGGCCTCGCAAACTGTACAGGCATTGACCCGTGTTCACTGACCACAATTTGACCAAACGGTCTGCCCCGACAGTGGCCAAGGTTTGGCCATCAGGGCTAAAAGCCACTCTTTGCACCGAATTGTTATGGGCCAAAAATTTACGGTGCAACGTGCCTGAAGTGTGCCATAAATGAACCCAACCGTTTTCATCGGCGACTGCGATTAAACGTTGATCGGGTGAAAATTTGACATCATAAATTTGGCTGTGGTGTTGAAAAACCCGTTGCAACTGGCCTGTGTCCAACTGCCAAAATTTCACTTTTTTATCTCGACTGCCAGAAATAAAATAGCGGCTGTCGGCACTGATGTCCACTGTGGTGACGCTTTCACGGTGTTGGCGGCGATACAATTTTTGGCCATTGGGTCGCCACACCACCACCCCAAAATCGGAGCTGGCAGACACCAAATAGCGATTGTCGGGCGAAAATACCACAGCGCGCACTTTGTCGCTGTGCAATTCTAAACGATTGAATTCATGTGAATTTTGAATCGCTTCCACCAAACTGCGGGTCACATCGTTGCGCAAGGGCAACAACTGGGGGTCGTTTTTTTTATTAAAATGCTTGCTCTGTATTTCCTTGCCTGCTTTGACGCTGGCCAACAAAGCCCCCAATTGGTCATCCGTTTTTAAACGCGCATGGGTCAGCGCAGTCAGCGTATTGATTTCATTGATTAAAGCTTGGTAATGGGCGTTGGCTTCGCGTTGGCGGTGGTAATTGACGGAAATCACCAATACGATGGCAATCAACAAACTGAACGCCATCAACAAAAATTGTCGGCGTTGGGATTTGGCCTGCAAACGGCGGCTGTGGATGATATAACGGGTGTGCAAATGGGTGGGTTCGGGTGTTTGCTCTGCTCTGTGGTTGTCCAGCCATTGTTCAGCCACGGATAAATCCGTGCCGTGCAACAAAAAACTGTTATCAAAATCATGTTCTTGCCATTCTTTGGCGCGAACCAATAAACGGGTGTGGGTTTTGACAAAATCTAAATCGGTGTCTAAAGTCTGCAACAAATTGGCAAACGATTGGGGAAAATCCTCTTGATCACGAAAAAAAATCCAATTTAATTGCGCCAATTCAGCGGGAATTTTCTCGCTAACCTCCTGATATGAAATAGGAATAAGCCGTTTGTTGTGTGAAACGGCGTATTTTAATTCGGTTTGACAAACTTTTGAGGTGATAGAATCGGGGCTGATGACGAAAATAAACGCATTGCTTTCTTCAATGCCCGCTTCAATTTCATCCCACCATTGCGCACCCAGCGGAATTTTTTCCCAATCAACCCAAACCCCGCGTTGTTGGGCTTCAAATGCGGCTGTCAATTGCTGGACAAACGCTTTGTTTTTACGTGAATATGAAATAAAGGCTTCTTTCATTGTCCCACCTCGTAAAGCATCATACCGCGTACAGGCTTATGTACAGGGCTGTGTTTTGAATTGTCGCATTAAATCAATGAATTGGTCAAATAAACCGCTGACATCGTGCGGGCCGGGGCTGGCTTCGGGATGGCCTTGAAAGCTGAACGCAGGGCATTGGGTGTGGCGAATGCCTTGCAATGAGTGGTCAAACAAGGAATAATGCGTGGCCTCTAAATGCGCGGGCAAGCTGTCTTTGTTCACACTAAAGCCGTGATTTTGGCTGGTGATCAACACTTGCCCCGTTTTCAGGTCTTTAACGGGGTGGTTTGCGCCATGATGGCCGACGGGCATTTTTTCGGTTTTCGCGCCTGAAGCGATGGCCAGCAATTGATGTCCCAAGCAAATACCAAACAACGGCATTTTTTTCTCCAAGAATATTTTAATGTTATCAATGGCATATATGCAAGGCGCGGGATCGCCCGGCCCATTGGACAAAAACACGCCATCGGGTTGCATGGCCAACACCTCTGCCGCTGGAGTTTGGGCAGGCACGACCGTGACATCGCAACCACGTGCCACCAACAGGCGCAAAATCATGCGTTTAACGCCAAAGTCATACACTACCACGTTGAATTTTTGTTCATGACTGATTTTGTGATAGCCGTTGGCCAAATCCCAATCACCATAATGCCATTGATAAGCTGTTTGGGTGGAAACTTCTTTGGCCAAGTCCATGCCTTTTAAGCCTGCAAAAGCTTGAATCGCTTGTTGCGCTTTTTCGATAAAACAGCGTTCATTTTCACTGTCGCAAGTGACAATGCAGCCTGTTTGCGTCCCGTGTTCGCGCAAAATGCGGGTTAAACGGCGGGTGTCAATGTTGCTGATGGCGACGATGCCGCGCTCTTGCAGAAAATTGTCTAACGGCTCTTGACTGCGCCAATTGCTGTCCAACAGCGGTAAATCGCGGATAATCAAGCCTGCGGCAAATATTTCACTGGCTTCGCTGTCATCGATGTTCACGCCGACATTGCCAATGTGCGGATAAGTCAATGTCACCAATTGCCGCGCATAAGAAGGGTCGGTGAGGATTTCTTGATAGCCTGTCATGGCGGTGTTGAACACCACTTCGCCAACGGTCAAACCAGTCGCACCAATGGATTCACCGTGAAAAACGTTGCCATCGGCTAACACAAGAATTGCGGGATATTTCAAGCTAAACTCCTAATAATGTAAAGCCAACCAAATCGTTTGTTGTGTAGGGTCAGTCCAAGCGACACGGTGTTTAATGTGGGCATCAAGGTGCAAATAATCGCCTGCTTTCAAGTCAATCAATTCGCCTGAAGCCATCGCCAAGCGCGCCTGACCTTGCAACACCATCACCCATTCACGGTCACTTTGTTGATACCAAAAATCATCTGCACTGCATTGACCGTGGGAAACAATGCGTTCAAGGCGAAAATTCGCCGTTTGCAACAAAGTTTCAAACACTTCTTCGGGCAGGTTGGCGGGTAAGTATTGAAAAAGATTGTGTTTTTCTAACATCATAAAGGCTGTGGCTCTAACACGGCCACGGTTAAACCGTCATCAATCAAATATTTTTGCGCCACTTCGCGCACTTGTTCAGGCGTAATTTTGCTAACACGCTGAATATAGTCATCATATAACCGCCAATCCAAATCAAGACTGGCCAATTGGCCCATGATATAGGCTTGATAATACACAGAATCTTTGGCAAACACCCAACCTGCGGTCAACTGGGCTTTGACCCGCTGTAATTCATCGGCACTGACCAACTGTGTTTGCACTTGTTGAATTTGGGCGCGCAAAGCGCGCTCTAATTGGGCGACATCGGCTTTTTGGCTGGGCGTACCCGCGAGGATAAATAAACCATCCAAACGTTGAAACAAACTGTAATCGGTGGTTAAACTGCTGGCGATTTCGGCACCGCGAATCACCCGTTTGGACAAGCGCGCACTGTTGCCACCATCCAACACCCAAGCCAGCACTTCCAGTGCATAGGGTTGCCAATCTTGGGCTTGGGCTTGAGACGTGATGCTGGGGGTTTTATAGCCCATCATGAGTTTGGCCACTTTGGCAGGGCGTTTTAAGGTCACGCGCTTGATGCCATATTGTGGCACTTCCGTGCGTTTGGGTGCGGGTTTTATGGTAAACGGTTGGATTGCGCCAAAATGCTGTTTGGCCAAAGCCAGCACCGCTTGCGGTTCAACATCGCCGACCACCACCACGGTCGCATTGTTGGGGCTATACCAGCGTTGATACCATTGTTTGACATCATCGACCGTTGTGTGTGTGATGTCATCCATCCAGCCAATGACAGGGTGATGATACGGACTGGTTTGAAACGCACTGGCATTGAACAATTCATTCAATAACGCTTCAGGATCGTCTTCGGTGCGCAAACGGCGTTCTTCCAGCACCACTTGTTGTTCTTTCTTAAATTCAGCCGCATCAAACACCACGTTTTGCATTCTATCGGCTTCCAGTTCAAAACTGACCGCCAAGCGCGAAGCCTCAAGCTGTTGTACATAAGCGGTAAAATCATAACTGGTGAACGCATTTTCATCTGCGCCGTTTTCGGCCATGATGCGCGAAAACTCTCCCATGGGGTGTTTCTGCGTACCTTTAAACATCATGTGTTCCAACAGATGCGCCAGCCCTGTTTTTCCCGCTTCTTCAAAAACCGAACCTGTTTTATACCACACCTGCGAAGCGACCACAGGCGTGCGATGGTCTTCGCGCACAATCAAACGCAAACCATTATCCAACATGAATTCATGGATTTGCCCCGCTTGTGCCGCAGTAGCCGCACAAAGCCACAAGACAGCCAGCATAAAAATGCTAAAATACCGATCCATACGCACCAACACCCTAATCATAAAAGCTGTAGACTTTCGATTATAACAAGAAGGCAATGGCTTGTCAGTTCAGGCTTATACCGCACACATGTCCCTAGAGCAATTCAAAACACCTCCCCATTCCATTGAGGCAGAACAAGCCGTGCTGGGCGGTTTGATGCTGGACAACGACGCATGGCTTCTTTGTGCCGACATGCTCCATGAAGCCGATTTTTATCGCCGTGAGCATCAATTGATTTTTCGCGCCATCAGAGCCTTGGCTGAAAACAACCAGCCCAGCGACATCATCACCTTAACCGAGTGGTTAGACAGACAAAAAAAACTGGCAGAAGCGGGAACAATGGCCTACCTTGGCACCATGGTCAACAACACGCCCAGCGCGGCCAATATCGCCAGCTATGCCCACATTGTGCGCGAATATTCGGTGTTGCGTCAACTGGCCAAAGTCGGCACTGACATCAGCAACAGCGCGTATCAAACCGAAGGGCGTAGCATTGCCGAACTTTTGGATTTGGCTGAACGCAGGGTGTTTGAAATTGCCGAACAAGACCAACGTCAAGGCGGATTTCAACCGATCAAAAGACTGCTCACCACCGCTGTTGATCGCCTTGACACCTTGTTTCACAGCGATCAAAGCGGCATCACAGGTTTGTCCACAGGATTTACCGATTTAGACCAAAAAACTTCAGGCTTGCAACCTGCCGACATGGTCATCGTTGCGGGCAGGCCGTCCATGGGTAAAACCGCGTTTTCAATGAACATCGCCGAACATGTGGCCATTCATGAACAAAAGCCTGTGGCGGTGTTCAGCATGGAAATGCCGGGCGAACAACTGGCGATGCGCATGTTGTCGTCGTTGGGGCGCATTGACCAAAATAAAATGCGCACAGGAAAATTGGGGGATGATGATTGGCCGCGCTTAACTTCGGCGTTGAGTTTGTTGTCTGACAAACAGATGTTTATTGATGACACCGCCGCTTTGAGTCCCACCGAATTGCGCGCCAGATCGCGGCGGCTGGCACGGGAACACGGCCCATTGGGCTTGATTGTGGTGGATTATTTGCAGTTGATGCAAGTGCCAAGCAACAAAGAAAACCGCGCCACTGAAGTGGGCGAAATTTCACGCGCAATCAAATCGTTGGCCAAAGAATTGAATGTGCCAATCATCGCATTATCCCAGTTAAACCGCAGTTTAGAACAACGCCCCGACAAACGACCCAAAATGGCCGATTTGCGCGAATCGGGCAGTTTAGAGCAAGATGCTGATTTGATTATGTTTATTTACAGAGATGAGGTGTATAACCCCGACACTGAACACAAAGGGGTGGCAGAAATCATCATAGGCAAACAGCGCAACGGCCCGATTGGCTCGGTACGGTTGACTTTTTTGGGTCAATTCACCCAGTTTGCCAATTACACCAACGATTATTATTTGCCTGAAGAATAGGGCTATAACGGTTGATTGCCGAGTTGATGGGCTTGGTACAGTTTGGCATAAATGCCCCCTTTGGCCATCAAACTGTTGTGGTTGCCGATTTCTTTGATTTCGCCTTGATCTAACACCACGATTCTATTGGCATTTTTGATGGTAGACAGCCGATGAGCGATGATAACAGTGGTGCGATTTTGGCGCAAATGCTCCAAAGAATCTTGCACTTGCGCTTCAGCCACGTTGTCCAAAGCGGATGTGGCTTCATCAAAAATTAAAATGGGCGCGTCTTTCAAAAAAGCGCGTGCAATCGCCAAACGTTGGCGTTGACCGCCTGACAGTTTGGTGCCGCGTTCGCCCACAGGGGTTTTTAAGCCTTGCGGCAGTTGTTCGATGAATTCCCACGCATGGGCGGCTTTGGCCGCTTGAATGATGCGCGCCTCGTCGGTTTCGGCCAAACTGCCATAGGCGATGTTGGCCGCCACGGTGTCGTTAAACAGCACCACGTCTTGACTGACCAAGGCAATGTTGGCGCGTAAATCGGCCAGCGGCAAGCTGTTGACATCAATCGCATCAAAACGCAAACAATCGGCGGGCAAATCGTAAAAGCGGGCGATTAAATGGGCCAAAGTGGTTTTGCCACTGCCTGACGCGCCAACCAAAGCGATGGTTTCACCCGCATGGATGTTCAGCTCTAAATTTTTTAAAATGCTTTTGTCGCCGTTGTAATTGAAATTGAGCGCGTAAAAGTCGATTTGGCCTGACAACCGATGGATATGGTGGGTGCCACTGTCACACTCGGCGGGTTCATCCATCAAACTGAACACGCTTTCAGCCGCCGCCAAGCCTTGTTGCAGTTGTTCGTTGACTTTGGTCAGGCGTTTAATCGGCGCAAACAACATGCCCATGGCGGTGAACAAAGAAATGAAACTGCCCACGCTGATGCGCTCTGCGCCTGCTTTTTGGGTGGCGATATAGATGATGGTGGCCAACACCAACGCGGTCAGCATTTGGATGATGAAAATCGTGGTTTGTGAGGTCACTTGTACTTTGACTTCAAATTGGCGCACTTGGTCACTGCCGTGGGCAAAACGGCGGGCTTCGTAGTTTTGTCCCGCGAAAATTTTGACCAATTTATGCCCGCTGATGACTTCTTCTAAAATTTGGGTCATGTTGCCCATCATGTTTTGCAAGGCTTGGTTGATTTTGCGCAATTGCACGCTGGATATTTTGACCACGCCCATGATGAGCGGCACAATGGAAAACACAATCAGCGACAATTGCCAATCCAAATAAAACATCCACGCCAATAAACCGATGACCGCCAAACTGTCGCGCACCAAGATGATCAACGCATCGGTGGCGGCCAGCATCACCCGCGAAACGTCATAAGTGACTTTGGACATCAAAACACCCGAAGAACAGTTGTCATAGCGGTGGGTGGGCAAGCTGAGCAAACGGGCAAACATCCGTTGGCGCAAATCAGTGACCAACATGCTGGCCACCCATGTCATCGACACTTGCGTGATAAAACCGGCGATACCACGCACCAAAGCCAATAAAATCAACAACACAGGAATCCATTGCATTAAGGCGGGGTCTTTCTCGACAAAACCGCCGTCTAACAGCGGCTTCAACAAGGCGGGCAACAAAGGTTCAGTGAGGGCCAACACCACCATAGCGACAATCGCCAACGTAAAAACACGCCAATAGGGTTTAACGTGGTCGAGTAACCGCCAATACAATGATTTTGCTTTCATTTAGGCCAAACTGATGCGTAACGCGGCGGCAACCGCCAACGGGGCTAAGGTGATGGCCAACACCAACAAGGCGGCCAAAAAATACAACTGGCCGCTGACCGATAAACCATCAGCGGCAACATTGACCGCATTGGCGGCGAAAATCAACACAGGAATATACAAAGGCAACACCAATAAAGACAACAAGATACCGCCACGGCGTAAACCAACGGTCAACGCCACGCCGATTGCGCCGATTAAACTCAACACGGGTGTGCCAAGCAACAAAGTATAAATCAAAGTCAACATCGCATCGGCAGGCAAAAACAACAACACCCCCAACAAAGGCGCGAGAACAATCAGCGGCAAGCCTGTCACCAGCCAATGCGCCAACACCTTGGCCAACACCAGCACCGACACAGGATGGGCGGTCAACACCATTTGTTCCAGCGCGCCATCGGCAAAATCAGAGCGAAACAAGCTGTCCAGCGACAACATCGCCGCCAACAGCGCGGCCACCCAAATCACGCCGGGGGCGAGGGTTTGCAAAATTTTGGATTCAGGGCTGACCCCCAATGGAAACAGGCTGACGACAATCACAAAAAACAACAACGGATTGGCCAACTCCGAGCGATGGCGATAAGCCAAAGTCAAATCACGTTTCAGCACCGTAACAAAAGCTTGCAAACTGTTGTTTTTCATCGCTTTCACCTCAAATCATACCCATCAAAACAAACGGCGCGCATTGTATCATGTTTTGTTCAATAACAGGTGATAAGCTTGGGCAATCTGTGACCAATCGTATCGTTGCAACACCGTTTGCCGACCCGTGGCGGCCAATTGTTGGCGCAACGTGGGTTGGGATAACAAGTGCTGAATCGCTTCGGCCAACACCGTGGCATTTTGTTGTGGCACAATCCACGCGGTTTGCAGGTGATGCAACATGTCTTGCATCGCGGGCAAGTCGGTGGCAATCACCGCGCAACCACAGCCCAAAGCCTCCACCGACACCAAACCAAAGCCTTCTTGGTCACCGTTTGACGCGACAATTGACGGAAACACCACAATCGCCGCTTCTTGATAAAACGCAGGCAACGCGCTGTTTTTAACCGCACCAAAAAAATGGACATGTGCGTGCAACTTTTTGTCTGCCACCTGCGCCAGTAAATGGGGTTTTTCCGCGCCGTCACCGACAACATTGAGGCGTACAAAAGGATATTTTTCAATCACTTGTACCAAGGCATCCAACAAAAAACGCAGGCCTTTTTTTTCCACCAACCGCCCGACAAACAGCAGTTGCATCGGCTGTTGTTGGGTCAAATTGGGTACAAACTGCTGTTGTAAATCCACGCCCATGGGCAACACTGTGATGTCTTGTGCAGCCATACCCAACGCTTGCGCCGCTTGTTGCATGGCCCCACTGACCACCGTCAAATGCTGACAACGTTTGACAACAAAGCGTTTGATAGCATTGAATAAACGCCCACGCAAAGCGAACAAATCCGCACCGTGGGCAGTGCAAATGATGGTCGGTTTTTTTCCACGAGCGGCCAAAACCGCCAACAAACCTTGTGGAATCAGCCAATGGGCATGAATCACATCAAATGGATGTTGTTTGAGCAAACGAACGATGGCGACATATTGCGCCAGCAAAAAAAACGGCACCAGCAGGCTTTTCCACCGCTGTTGTTTGAGGCGGGTTAAAATACCGCCCTCATAGGCCAAGGTTTGATAACGGGGCAGAAAATAGCGAAACCGATGGATGTGCAAACCGTCCCACTCTTCTGCCAGCAACGCCTTGGGCGCGTGTGGGGCAAGCACATGCACTTCATTGTGTTGCGCCAAACGGCGGCAAAGTTCATAGACAAACGGCGGTTCATGATCGCCTTGCCAACGGGGGAAAGTGGAGGTTAAAACCAGAATGCGTGCCATCAGTGCTTACGATGCCATTGCCACGCATGTTGGATAATCGTGGCCAAATCCGCATAACGCGGTTGCCAGCCCAGTTGTTGTTTGGCCCATGTGGCATCGGCGACCAAACGCGCAGGGTCACCTTCACGGCGTTGGCCATAAACCACGGGAATGTTCATACCTGTGATTTGTTGAGCCATATCAATCACTTGCTTAACTGAAAACCCTGTGCCGTTGCCCAAATTATAGGCGCGGCTGTCGCCACCGTTGAGCAGATGTTGCAATGCCAATAAATGCGCTTGGCACAAATCGACGATGTGAATGTAATCGCGGACACAAGTGCCATCAGGCGTGGGATAATCTTGGCCAAACACGGTGATGTGTGACCGCTGACCCAATGCGGCTTGTAGCACCAGCGGAATCAAATGGGTTTCAGGGTTGTGACGTTCACCCAATTGGCCTTCAAGGTCTGCGCCTGCGGCGTTGAAATAGCGCAAACACACCGCTTTGAATTGATGGGCAAAGTCAAAATCGCGCAAAATTTGTTCAACCATCCATTTTGTCCAGCCATAGGGGTTGATGGGTTGTTGCGGGTGATTTTCATCCAATGGCACATATTGGGGTTCGCCAAAAGTGGCCGCTGACGAGGAAAAAATGAACCGTTTGACCCCGTGTTGTTGCATGGTTTCGAGTAAATTCAAGGTGTTGCTGACGTTGTTGCGATAATACAACGCGGGGTTAATGACCGATTCGCCCACTTGAATGCTGGAAGCGAAGTGCATCACGGCGGCAAAATCATAACGTTGGAACAACGCATCCAAGCCTGCTTTGTCGGCCAAATCCCGTTGGACAAAATCACCGCCCAACACTGCATCGCGGTAGCCCGCGCTTAAATTGTCCAGCGTGACGACTTGATACCCGTTGGCCAACAATATTTTGACCATGTGCGAGCCGATATAGCCCGCGCCGCCTGCCACTAAAATGGTTTGCATATTAAAAACTTGATAGCTTGTTGGGCTGTCAAGTCACTGTTTTAAAAGGTTTTAGAAATACCGAGTTCGATTTCCCATTGATCCATTTCCAAAAAACCTGTTTGTGGCCCTGTGTTGGGGTTGGTGCCATACACTTTTTCGGAAGGGGAATACATGAACGCGGCGTTTAATTCCAAGTTTTTGGCCATTTTTTTACCCAAGCCAAAAGTATAATGGCGTTTGCTGACCGCAGGCGCAAGTATATTTATCAAGGCTTGCGTGCCTTGGAACGCATCAGAGGTGTAGCTGTAACCTGCGCGCAAGGTTAAATCATCGCTGTATTGCCATTGGATGCCGAATTTATAAATATCCATGTCGTCCCAGC
Source organism: Thiomargarita sp. (assembly GCA_020726335.1). Lineage (GTDB taxonomy): Bacteria > Pseudomonadota > Gammaproteobacteria > Beggiatoales > Beggiatoaceae > DYSU01. The sequence goes on from DYSU01000004.1 coordinate 31,147, forward strand.
CAAAACCCATGCCATCGCTGGTGCCTAACAAGGTTTGTCCCGGCATAAAAGAAACGTCGGAACGGTTGCCAATGGCTTTGACTTTGTCAAATTGCAATTGTTGAAAATGGAAAGAAAAAGTTAATGCAGGGGTAATGTCATAAGCAAAGCCGGCATCAATCACAGGCGGAATATCAAAATCACCGTCTTCAGCAAACAAGCCTTTATAATCATCAAAGGCCGTCATATACAGCTTGGTTTGATAAGACAAACCCAAACGCAATTTGTCGGTCATTTGGCCTGACCAACCGATGCGCCCGCCCATGCCATAAGAATAATCGGTGCCGTTGTTGGTGACGGATTCAGGGTGTTTTGAAAACGGGATAAACGGTTGTAAACCTTGGGCTTTGAAGGTTTGCATGGCAAAAATCGGCGTGATGCCAATGCCGTGATTTTCATTCAATTTGTGGGCATAGGTGACCCCTGCAAACGCTTGTTTCAAATCAATGCCTGTTGGGGTTGATGGCGTGGTTTGCGGGTAAGCGGGATGGGCAAAATTTTGAAACACGGCGGTGTTTTTATATTCGGTGTTCATGCCGCCGTTGGCACCGATGCTGATGCCCACGCTGTTGTCGCTGTCAATTGGGTGGTTGTAGGCGATGTGTGGAATTAAAAACAAGGTGTTTTCGCTGTCATAACTGCCTGAGGGAATGGAAGCGGGGCCTTGTGGGCCGGGAATGGCCGCATTGTTATCCGCAGTAAAACCGCGTTTGGGTGAAAATAAACTCAAACCCAGTTCCAACCGTTCCCCTACAAACACCATGGAACCGGGGTTGCTGGCCGCACACATCGCACCAAAACGCATGGCCACACACGCGCCCGCCATGGATTTTGATTTGGGGCCATAACCGTGTGACCAATAGCCATTGGTCGCAAATGTTTGACTGGTTTGCATGCCCGCCAAACCCGCCAGCAATAAAGTATATCGTTTTTTCATTTGACTTCTTCTCTATCCTCTTTATGTGGTTTACAGTGAATGTCCTTGATTCATCAAGGCAGACAAACCCGCCCGCAGTATAGCGGAAAGTCAAAAACAGCATTATTGGATAAAAATATCTATAAATAGAATGAATTAATGATGCAATATTTTTATATTATAACATTCTAATATGGTGAGGCTAAGAGGCCAGCCGTGTTCACTTCAGCGGATGAGCCAAATTTCCATTTGTTGTCCATGGGCTAAAGCCGCCCAGTGATGGGGACAATGGGTTAAAGTGTATTGATGAGCCAAAGGGCGTTCAATTAACGGTTGGTCACAATACGGTTGCAATTGCGCATTGGACAAGGTTTCAGGCAATGGCCAAACCAGCATTTCGCTGTAGCCCGCCAAGGCCAGCAACGCCATTTTCTGTTGGGGATGTTGATAAATCGTGCCATAGACTTCGGCTTGCCAATCAAAATCTTGGCTTGACCACGCTTTTAACACCGCCAAAGAAGCGGGATCGCGTTTGATGTATTGCCCTAATTTTAAAGGTGTTTTCCACTGTTGGCGGGCTTTGGGGGTTTTATGGCTTAAATCGCAAGCGGCTTTGGCACACACCTGTTGTTGTATTGGCGACGGCAATTGTTGCGCCTGTTTGGCCAAAAGTTGCCATTGTTGTGTTGCGCCTGAACGCCCCCGCTCTTCCAGCAAACGGGCAAGATTGTAATGCAACAACGGGTTGTCGTGTCGGCTGGCCAATTGTTGCAACAGCGTGATGGCCGCAGGCCAAGTGTCTGTTGCTAAACCTTCTTTATACAAAATCAACGCCCGCAACGTTTGAATGGCAACATCATCAGGCGCAAGTTCCCGTGCTTGTTCAATCGCGGCGCGGGCAACATAAATTTCATCGGCATAAAACGCGCTGACGGCTAAATTGACCCACGCAGGCACATAATAGGGGTCGGCCTCGCTGGCGGCTTGTAAAAATTCGTGGGCTTTATGCAACAATTGTTTGGCCGTGGTTGATAATGAACCGTTGCGCGTTGTGCCACTGGGCAAAGCCAGTTGCGCAAGCTGGGTTTGGCTGTCTAACAGCAAAGGCAACCAATAGGTGTACGCTTCGTTGCCCAATTCTTTGCGCGCTTCTTGTAAATAGCAATAGCCCAAGTTGTTCAATAATTCGCGGGCAGGAAAATGTTGTTGAAAAGCTTGAAAAAAATAAATGGCATCGTCACAGCGATCAAACGCGCTGAGGCGTACCCCAAAATAATAAAATTGCAGTTGTTGCAATAATTCGCTCAAGCGTTGTCGCAAGCTGTCGCTGCGGGTATCTGCCGATGGATGGCTGTTTTTATCGCTGTCGCTGGGCAGTTGCTGTTGCCAATAGCGAAAAAAATCACGGTTTTGCCCATCGGGCTGTAATAATTTGTCCACGGCAAAACCCGCCATTGCCGCATAGATAAAACCGCGTTCATCGGCGGCCAATTCTTTGCCGTGGTCAAGGGTTTGTTGAATTTGGGTTTCAATGGTTTTGAAGCCGTTGATTTGATTGAATAATGAATGATGGTAAAAATCGCCGTTGGCCAAGTGCGCCAGTTCGTGGCCTAAAATAAAAGCCAAACGGGCATGACCCGTGGTTGGGTCGGCATTGAAAGCCAGATTTAATGCGTGCTGGGATAGAATGATGCTGCCATCGGCCAAAGCCAAGGCCAGCGGTGCATGGTTGTTGGGTGATTTGATCACCACCAATTGTGGCCAGCGGTTGAGTTTTTTATCGGCCAGCGCACTGACGCGCTCGAAAATGGTTTGCGCTTGCCGCGCTTGTGGGTGTTGGCTGTCCAGCCGCCCATATTTTTCAATATAAAATGCGGCTTGATTTTGTTTGGATAAAGGTTCTGCCGCCACGGTTGTCAGCAGAAAAGCACAACATAACGTTAAAAACCAACGCATCAGTCAATGACCATCGCCAGTTGTTGTAATTGCCGACTCAAGGTTTCATACAACTTGGGCTGTTCTTTTTGGGGTAATTTTATGACAAGTTTTTGAATATCTTGAAGTAATTGAACAATGTGGTCATCTGTTTTTAACGCTTCTAGCAGTTGTTCACCACTGTATTGTTGTTGTCGCCAAAAAGTCTCTTCAACATCGCTGGGCAATTGGCAAACTGTCCACAACAACACCGACCATTCTCCCAATTGTTGATAAGTGGCGGGTAAATCGGGGTTGTTGGCAATGCTTTTGTTTAACAGCCGTTGTTGACCGATGGCCACGCCGGCCAAAAAAGCTTGGTGGTTGAGGCTGTCGGCTTGGCTGGGGCTAAAACCCAAGGGCGGGTTGTCTTGGCTGGCGGTCAATAAATAATTTTGTTGACTTAACACGGTTGCCAATGCGGCTTGATGGGGTTTTAGTTGCTGATAAACAGGGTTGTCTACAGGGTGTAAAATTTTAGGTAATACAATAACTAACAATAAAATACTGAAAACCACGCCCAAGTGATAAGGTTGCCATGTCATCAGTTGTGCGCTTAATTTTTTCCACCAAGGGATTTTATGCGCGTTTTGGCGCACCACCACAGGCAACGGCAGTTCTTGCATCACACTTTCACTCATTTGCCAAACTTCATAGCATTCATGGCAATGGTTTAAATGACGCAAAATTTGCTGTGCCTGAGCGGGCTTTAATTCGTTTGCAATAAAGGCGGCTAATTGGGCATCATCAGGGCAATGGCTGGTTTGTGGCTGGCGGTTGGCGAGCAAACCCAACAGCAGTTGGCAACGTTGCCAGTTGTCGGTTAATAGGGTATCGTTGTTCATTAAAGTAACTCACGCAGTTCTTGTTCTAAATTGCAAGATTGAAATGCTTTTAATAGGCGACTGAGCAAACGGCGATGACGGCCTTGCACTTGGTTGGTGTTCAAATGTAATCGCCTGCCCGCTTCAGTCACTTGTAATCCTTCCTGATAAATCAGCCGCAACAATAAATATTCTTCACTGCTGAGGGTCAACAAAGGTTTTAATTGGGTTAACCACAGGTCTAATTGCGGCGTAATGGCCTGTTGTCTCGTGTTTTCATTGTTATCATTAGTCAAATAATCCAGCAATTGAAACAACAAGTTGCTGAGTTGATCCACTTGTGATTGCTCTAAACAATCGGCAGGGTTGAGTTCTGCACTGACAGGTTCATCAATGTTTTCATTTTCAACCGAGAGGAATTGTTTGCGTTCTTTAAGTTTCTCTCGGCTTAAAATTTCCAATACCACCGTTTTAACAAAATCTGCTTGTAGGCCGCAGGTTCTGGCTTCATCGGTCAATAAATGGGTCGCTTCTTGGCGATTAATCCCTTTGACACACAATAAAAAATAGGCTTTTTTCCAAAATGCACCGCGTTGGTTAATCCACTTTGGCACATGCGGCACTTCGCCAATTTTGCGACAAAAATCAGTGATTAACCTATTGGCCGTCACGCTGATAAAGGCAGTAAACCCCCGACCTTGGTATTCACGGATACGCCGCCATTGGTTGACCTCTAATTTATCCAACAAATAATCTAAAGCTTGATCAGCCAATTGACCATCATAAGGAAAACGTTTATTGGCAATGCGCTCTAAATATTGCCAATGTTGAAACACCAATGCCTTAGCTTCCTCTGGAGACATAAACGGTTCTTTCTTCTAAGTTAAAAACTATAGACGCAATGTTGATAAAACTTGTCGTCAACATCAGGCACAAATAAAAGCGCAGTATAAGCGGTTTATGGCGGATTTTAAAATCAATCAACTTAAGAAAAAATACTACCTTCGGTAAAATACCGAGGGTAGTAGTAGGCAAGGTTAAGGCAGGTTTAAGAGGGAGGTTCATCCCCATGCGTGGGGAGTGCTGTAACGCCAGTTTTATGATTTATATGATAAAAGTCAAGCCATATTTGTGAAAAACAGTTTAGCTGAAAATATAAATGAGACGATGAATCATTTCAAATAGATGAACTATTTGCCTTCGGCTTTAGCGCGGCATTCGTCATAACTTTTTTTACATTTCGTATCCAAACAACTTAACTCATCAGGAGGTGTTTTGGCACTTTTTTTACAATCGCTTTGGCAGCCACTGTATTGTTTTGAACAAACTTTCAAAGCTTTTTCCAATTCGGGATTACTGACAGCCCATGTGGTGGTAGGTACAACTGTCGTCATGGTCAACATCAAAGCCATCGCCATCACTGACATAACCTGATATACTCTATTGTTGTGCGATTTCATAACTATGTCCTTATCAATTTCAGCTATAACCTATACAGAGCAAGTCATGTTCCAGTCGATTTTCGCCTTTTCCATAATAAGCATGTTTAATTTAATTAATTGATAATTATAAAAACAATGATCATAAAACCTTATCTTTTAACAGTGAATTCAAATCACAACCCGTTGCAAAAAGCGTAAAGCTTAGCCCCTATTTGCAATATTCAAAGCCTGTCAAGCAGATAGATAAACCATTCTCAAACAACAACTCAATATGATAAAAGCCATTTTTTTTGACCTAGACGGCACATTGGCCGATACTGCGCCTGATTTGGCTTTTGCGCTCAACTGGGTACGCCAACGACAAGGCCACGCCCCATTGCCTTACAGCGCGATACGCCCTTGGGTTTCCCATGGGGGGCGTGAAATGATTCGCCGCAGCTTTGGTTCATTGGCACAAAGTGAAGAAACCTTGTTGTGGCAGACTTTAATCACCGTTTATCGCCAACACATCGCCGCGCAAACCCAATTATTCAACGGCATGGCGCAAGTGCTGGCCCACATCGAAAACCAACAAAAAAAATGGGGTGTGGTCACCAACAAATCACAGGCGTTGACAGAACCTTTAATGTGCGCGCTCAACTTACAGCATCGCAGCACCGTCACCGTCAGCGGCGACAGCTTAAAACACAAAAAACCCCATCCCGAGCCGCTCTATTATGCCTGCAAACAAGCCCAATGCCATCCCAACCAATGCTTGTATGTCGGTGATGCGTTGCGCGACATCCAAGCAGGCCGCGCCGCAGGCATAAAAACCGCTGCCGCCGCTTTTGGCTATCTGGATGTCAACGACAACATTCAGCAATGGGGCGCAGATTACATCATCAACCAACCTTTAGATTTATTGGCCTATATCTGATGGACAAAATTGAACACCCGCGCACCGTGCGCAGTTTTATTCGCCGCAATGGACGGCTGACCCATGGCCAACAACAGGCATTGAATGAAGCGTGGTCACGCTATGGCATTGAATTCAATGGATTTTTAGATTTATCGGCTCTTTTTCAAAATCAAAACCCTTGCTGGCTGGAAATCGGTTTTGGCATGGGCGACAACTTGTTACACAGGGCAGCACAAAATCTTAACCACAATCACCTTGGCATTGATGTCCATTTACCCGGTATTGGCCGTTTATTACACCATATAAAAGAACAACAACTCAATAACCTGCGCATTGTCAATGGCGATGCGTCGCAATGGCTCAGCCACCTGCCCGATGCCTGTTTAGCGGGGGTTTATCTGTTATTTCCCGACCCATGGCCCAAGAAAAAACACCACAAACGCCGCATCGTGCAACCGCCTTTTGTTCAACTGCTCAGGCAAAAACTGCAACCTTGCGGTGTTTTTCACTTGGCGACCGATTGGCAAGCCTATGCGCAACACATGTTGACGGTGATGGAAAATGAAGAGGGTTGGCGCAATTTAGCAGGCCAAGGCCAGTATTCACCGCGACCTGCACGGCCTTTGACCAAATTTGAACAACGCGGCCTGCGCCTTGGCCACGGCATTTGGGATTTATGCTATCAAAAAGATGACGATTGCAACAGCACCGTTGCCACCACATAATGGCGTTCATCGCTCAAGCTCAGATGGGCTTGCGTGATCTGCTGTTGTTGGCAAAGCTGTTGTGCCGTGGCAAAAAACTGCAACAGCGGCTTGCCCCGTACATCGTGGCTGATGGCGATATGGGCAAAATGCAAACCGTGCTGAAACCCCGTGCCAAAGGCTTTGGCGCACGCTTCTTTGGCGGCAAACCGTTTGGCCAAGAACACCGCTTGCCGTTCAGGCTTTTGCTGGGCAAAATCCAATAATTCTGCTGGGGCTAAAATCCGCGCCGCCAAGTTTAAGTTTTTGGCCAAGATTTTTTCAATGCGTTGAATTTCAACCATATCCACGCCAAGACCCACAATCATCGCACCGCCTGTATCAACGCTCTCATCTCACGCACCGCGTTTTCCAAACCGAGAAACAACGCCCGCGCAATGATCGCATGGCCGATGTTCAGCTCTCTCAATGAAGGGATTTGGGCAATCGCCCCCACATTTTGATAATTCAGCCCATGGCCTGCGTTCACTTGCAAACCCGCTTGGTGTGCTTGCGTCACAGCGGCGATAATGCGTTGATATTCATCGCGTTGCGCCTGTCCTGTGCTGCCGGCAAAGCGACCTGTGTGAATCTCAACAGTGGTTGCGTTGACTGCAACAGCGGCGGCGATTTGTTCGGGATCAGGGTCGATGAACAGCGACACTTCCACATTGGCCGCCGCCAGCCGTTGACAGGCCGCTTGAATTTTGTCCAATTGATCTGCGACATCCAAACCGCCTTCCGTGGTCAGCTCTTCGCGCCGCTCTGGCACTAAACAACAATTTTCGGGTCGCAGGGCTTCGGCAAACGTCAGCATGTTTTCGGTTACGGCCATTTCTAAATTCATGCGCGTCACCTGCACTTGTTGAATTAAACGCACATCGCGTTCTTGAATATGTCGCCTGTCTTCGCGCAAATGCAAAGTGATGGCATCAGCACCCGCTTGTTCGGCCAAAATCGCCGCTTGCACAGGGTCAGGATAACGGGTGCCACGCGCTTGACGCAAGGTGGCGATGTGGTCAATATTGACCCCAAGTAATAATGGATGGTTCATGATTTTATACAGAATTGAAGGCGAAACAGGCGGCTGATGATACGAAAAAACCTGTTAAAATGCAAACCAACATCAGCGAATCTGTTTGTCATCAATCAGCATCAAATTTTGGCAAAAATATGAAACAAAAACCAACACAGGGTATTTTAATCAGCAATTTAGGCACGCCCGACGCGCCAACTGCGCCCGCCTTGCGCCGCTATTTAAAACAATTTTTATCTGACCCGCGCATTGACACGGGTTTGCCCGCGTGGTTGTGGTGGCTGATTTTGCACGGCATTATTTTGCGTGTTCGTCCACCACAATCAGCACGGTTATACCAAAAAATTTGGACGGCACAAGGTTCACCGTTGTTGGCCATCAGTCAACAGCAAGTCATTGCTTTACAACAACATTTACAACATTTGTTGCCACAAACGCCGCTGTATATTGAATTGGGGATGCGCTATGGTCAACCGAGTATCGCCGCCGCCTTGGCGCGGTTGCAACAGAATAATGTAAACAAAATCATTGTGTTGCCGCTGTATCCTCAATATGCGTCTGCCACAACGGCTTCGACTTTTGATGCCATCAGCGCGTATTTTCGCAACCAGCGGTTTATTCCCGCGTTGCAGTTTATCAGCGATTACCACCAGCATCCGCTGTATATTCAAGCCTTGGCTGACAGTGTGCGCGAACATTGGCAAGAACACGGTCAGAGCGATTTGCTGTTGTTGTCGTTTCACGGCATTCCGCAATGCATTGCCGATGACGGCGACCCCTATCCGCAACAATGTCAAACCACAGCTCAACTTTTGGCACAGGCGTTGAATTTAGCCCCTGAACACTGGCGGCTGTGTTATCAATCGCGCTTTGGCAAAGAGCCGTGGTTGCAACCGTATACCGATGAAACATTGCAAGCCTTGGCCAGTCAACACCGCCGCGTTGATGTGATTTGCGCAGGCTTTGCCGCCGATTGTTTGGAAACGCTGGAAGAAATCCAAGGCGAAAAGCGCGCCTTGTTTTTGCGAGCAGGCGGGCAAGATTTTCATTATATTCCTGCACTTAATGCGTGCCAAAGCCATGTTCACGCTTTAAGCCAAATCCTTGTCGATGCGTTATCCCCAGTCTAAACCACGGGTGATGGGGGTCAAACGCCATGATCCATGGTTGCTGATTCCCAGCCTGTTGTTGTTGGCGCTGGGTTTGATCATGGTGTTGTCCACGTCCATCAACATTGCCGAAAAGCAGTTTAACGACCCCTTGGCTTTGTTTTGGCGACAAACCACGTTTGCCGCGTTGGGTTTGTTATGGGGTTTGGTTTTTTATCAAATTCCGATCATGTTTTGGCAACGCATTAATGGCTATCTCATTATATTAACAGGGCTTTTATTGTTGTTGGTGTTGATTCCGCCGCTGGGTCATGAAGTTAACGGCAGTATGCGCTGGTTCAGATTGAGCGGTTTTTCCCTGCAACCGTCCGAAGCGATGAAACTGGCGATGATCATGTATTTGGCAGGCTATTTAATCCGCCGCCAAGATGAAATTCGCCTTGCGTTGAAAGGCTTTTTTAAAGCCATGCTGGTGTTGATTGTCATCAGCAGTTTGATTTTGCTTGAACCCGATTACGGCGCGACCGTGGTGTTGTTCAGCACCGCGTTGGGCATGTTGTTCATCGCAGGCGTGCCAATGCGTCATTTTTTGCTGTGGTTTGGCAGCGTCAGCTTGGCATTGGCTTTAATCGGTGTGTTCGCTTCTTATCGCATCCAACGCTTGACCACGTTTTTAGACCCGTGGGCAGACCCGTTTGACAAAGGGTTTCAATTGGTGCAAGCCTTGATCGCCATAGGCCGTGGCCATTGGTTTGGCGTGGGTTTGGGTGCAAGCGTGCAAAAATTCACCTATTTGCCCGAAGCCCACACCGATTTTTTGTTTGCCATTTTGGCTGAAGAGCTGGGGTTTATCGGCAGTGTCAGCGTGTTAATCTTGTTCAGCCTGTTGATTTTTCGCAGTTTTTATATTGCCCAACAAGCGATGCAGGCAAAACTGTATTACGCCGCTTATTTGGCCTATGGCATCAGTTTGAGTTTGGGTTTGCAAGTGGGGATCAATTTGGGCGTGAATATGGGGCTGTTGCCAACCAAAGGTTTAACCTTGCCCTTGATGAGTTACGGCGGCAGTAACTTATTGATTATATTCATCATGCTGGCGATTTTGTCGCGGGTTCATTATGAAACCCCAATCACCTCCAGCAAGCCTAAAAAATGTGATTCACAGGCAAATGTTTGAAATCTTGGCAAGAACCGCTGAAAATAGACCAAAAATTGCTATACTCAATTTTGCAGAAAAATGCTTAAAATCAATGAAAAGGAAAATATAATGCGTTGGATTAAACAAAAAATCATCTATGGAGGTTGTCTTTTTATTGGGTTGGCAGTCAATGCTTCGATGGCTGAAACCACGTTGCCTTATCGGGTTTCGGCACAAACGTGCGGCGCAGTCGGCTGTCACGATGACATTTATGCCCAATGGCAAGACTCCATGCACGCCCACAGTTCACCGTTGCGTGATGAAGTCCATGCCGCCGCCTATCAACAAGTTGTCGGCGACCCCAAAAAAGAAGGCCTGACGCTCAACGGCCAATACCCCATTTGCTTAAAATGTCACGCGCCCAACGCGGCCAAAGACCGAAAAACCAAAATTGACCAAGAAAACTACGCCGAAGGGGTCAATTGTTTAACCTGTCATACGGTCAAACGATTTTTAGGCGTGAAAGGCGAGCAAGTGGGCATTGAAGCGTATGACATTTCCACCACCCATTTACAAGGGCCTTCGGGGCGGTTTCTCAACCCTGATCAAGAGGCTGTTCACCCGTTTCCAATGCAACCCCGCCAAGCCACGTTGCGCAGCAGTGAAATTTGTTTGGGCTGTCACAGCCGCTATTTTGATGCCAAAGGCCATGAAATTTGCGCCACAGGCGAAGAATATCAACAAAATGCAAACAATATCACCTGCCAATCATGCCACATGCCCAAGCTGGGCGGACAAGATTCCACTGACCACAGCTTTTTAGGTGGCCACAGCGATACTTTGCTCAAACGCGCAGTGATTTTAACCGTAGACAGCCAAATCCAAGCCGACCAACTGCAATTGACCGTCACCCTTCGCAACATGTTGCCGCACAAATTTCCCAGCGGCAGCCCATACCGCTACGTGTTATTAACCCTCAGCGCGCTGGACACTAAAAATGAATTGTTGTGGTCAAACTTTGATTCTTTGCCCCGTGATTTGAGCCAAGACCCCAAAGCCGTGTTTAAATACACCCTGTTAGATAAAAAAAGCCAGCCAGCCAGTCCGTTTATAGCGGATAAAACAGGTGATGACAGCCGCTTAAAACCCAACGAAACGCGCCAGCTCCGCTATCAAATTCCGCAGGCTAAAGTGGCAAAAATTCGGGCTGAATTGCTGTATAACGTTTTAACGCCCGAAGTGATTGACGCATTGGGCGATGAATTAACGGGCGATTTGGCCAGCCCTGCGGTGGTCGCCATCAGTGAAATTCGCTTGCCCGCTGAATAAACCAGAGATTTCACCATGTTGCCCGATGAATTACAGCCCATTTTTGCCCAACAACAACAGCAATTTCAACACACAGCCGCTTTTAACGCGCTCTTGGCCCAGCATCCCGACATCGCCAACAGCCATGCCAGAGTGTGGGCGTGTAGTCCGTTTGCCTTTCAAATTTGCAACCGTTATTTCAATTTATTCAATGAGTTGGTTAAGTCTGGCGATTTGCAACGCCACTACAGCCCAACCGATTATCTTGATAAATTACAACGCGATATTCCCCAAATTGACCACGAACCCCTGTTTTGGCAACAACTGCGCCAGATGCGTGCGCTTGAGATGTTGCGCATCGTGTGGCGCGATTTGGCGGGTTGGTCAGATTTGACGGAACAACTGGCCGATTTGAGCCAACTGGCCGATGCGATGATTCAATTCGTGGTCGAAAAACTCTACGCACTGCAAGTGGCGCGCTTTGGCACACCTTGCGATGCCAAAGGTTTGCCGCAACCGTTGCTGGTGTTGGGTATGGGCAAATTGGGCGGGCGTGAGCTGAATTTTTCCTCTGATATTGATTTGATTTTTTGTTATCCCGATACAGGGCAAACCCAGCACCCCAACCCAAAACAAGTGCGTGATAATCAAGAATTTTTTACCCGCTTGGGGCAAAAAGTGATTCAGGCGTTGAACAACAAAACCGCTGATGGCTTTGTCTATCGGGTGGACATGCGTCTGCGTCCGTTTGGCGACAGCGGCGCGCTGGTCGCCACCTTTGCCGCATTGGAAGATTATTATCAAAGCCATGGGCGCGAATGGGAACGCTATGCGATGATCAAAATGCGGGTCATCAACGGCACGCTTGCTGAACAACAAACCGTGGCAAAACTGATTCAACCCTTTGTTTATCGGCGTTATTTGGACTTTTCGGCGTTTCGCGCCTTGCAAGAGATGAAACAGCAGATTAACCAAGAAATGCGGCGCAAAGGACAAGCCACAGATTTAAAGCTGGGACAAGGCGGCATCCGTGAAATTGAATTCATTTGTCAGGCATTGCAATTATTGCGCGGCGGTCGCCAGCCCTTGTTGCAACAACGCCATTTGCTCACCAGTTTGCGCCATCTGGCACAATGCAAACTGTTGCCCGAAACTGTGGCCACCGAATTGAGCCAAGCCTATATTTTTCTGCGCACGGCTGAACACCGTTTACAAATGATTGAAGACCAGCAAACCCAATGCTTGCCCAGCGACCGTTTGAATCAACAACGGTTGACTTTTGCCATGGGCTTTCCTGATTGGCCCCGTTTTTTGGACACCTTGCAGGCTTTACAACAGCGGGTTCACAGCCATTATAACCAAGTGGTTTCAGGGGTTTATTGCGATGAAGATGTTTGTGCCATGGCAACGCAACCGCCGCGTTACGATTGGGTTATCGTTTGGCAACAATGCCGACAAAACCCTGCGCAGATTGATAAAAAAATCTTGCAACAACAAGGCTTTAAACAAAGTGATCGGCTTGTCGAAAAACTGCAACAATTCCTGTCCAGCTATGGAGTGCGCAACATGGACGCGCTCAGTGACAGCCGTTTGCAACAATTCATGCCGCTGTTGTTGGCGCAAGTCAGCCAAGCCAAAACGCCTGATGCCACGTTCTTGCGTTTACTCTTGTTGGTGGAAAAAATTGCGCGCCGCAGTGTTTATTTGTCGCTGTTGCTTGAAAACCCGCGGGCGTTGGCTTTGTTGGTCAATTTATTTGAGCAAAGCGAATGGGTGGCGCAACAGGTGACGCAATACCCGCTGTTGTTGGATGGCTTGCTGGATTCGCGCCGTTTATACGACATTTTAGACAGCCACGCGCTGGACAATGCGTTGCAAGCCAACTTAACCCATCTGCCGCTGGATGACATGGAAATGCAAATGGATGTGATGCGTCAATTTAAATTGGCGCAGGTGTTGAGCATCGCCGCCAGCGAATTGGCAGGCAAATTGGCGGTGGAGAAAACCAGCGATTATTTGACCGCGATTGCCGACAGTTTAATTCGGCAAACCTTGGCCATGGCATGGCAACAATTGGCCGAAAAACACGGCGAACCGAGGGTGGAACGCGATGGCTCGTTGCAAAAAGTTGGGTTTTGTATCATCGCTTATGGCAAAGCGGGCGGCATTGAAATGAGCTATGGTTCAGACATCGACATGGTGTTTTTACACGACAGCGAAGGCGATGGCCACACAGACGGCGCGAAGTCCCTGGATAACAACGTGTTTTTCGCCCGATTGGCCAAGCGCATCATCCATTTATTGATGACCCCCACGGCGGCGGGTTATTTATATCAAGTGGACAACCGTTTGCGCCCGCGTGGCAATGCAGGGCTGTTGGTCAGCAGTTTGGCCGCATTTTGGCAGTATCAACAAAGCGAAGCGTGGACGTGGGAACATCAAGCGTTGATTCGCGCCCGTCCTGTCGCAGGTGATGTGGCGTGCCAACAACAGTTTACCGCCCTGCGCCATGAGATTTTAAGCCAGCCACGCGACCTTGAAAAACTGCGTCGAGACATTCACGCCATGCGGCAAAAAATGCGCGACAATTTAGACCGCTCCACAACCGAGGTTTTTGACCTCAAGCAAGGCGCGGGCGGCATCACCGACATTGAATTTTTGGTGCAATATTGGGTGTTGCGCCATGCGCACCTATACCCTGTGTTGATCAGCAACACGGGCATGTTGCCATTGCTAAAATTTTGTTTTCAAAATCAACTGGTTAGTGAAGAAGATTACAATACATTGTCTTCGGCTTATCGCAACTACCGCACTGCCGTGCATCGCTTGGTCTTGCAAAACCAAGCGGCGCAAGTTTCCGAAAATCTTTATCAAGAACAAAAACTTGCAGTGCAAGCGGTGTATCAACGCTTGTTGGCTTGTTGAGCCGCACAGGGACATGCGGCGTGCCATATTGGGCTTTTAATTGGGTCAATTTCAGCTCCAATTGATCATAGCTGATCAAGCCTAAATATTTATCCATCACCTGTCCATCGGGGTTGATAAAATAGCTGGCGGGCAAGGCATCGACAAGCAAAATATTGCTAATGCGTTGATTTTCCTGCACATCAGCATAAACTGGATAAGGAATGGCATAATCATCAATCAATTGCTTAAGTTGCACATTGTTGATGCGGTCTTGATTAATGCCAATCAAGGTTACATCGTCGTTTTGCTCATGAAAGCTGATTAAATCAGGGATTTCCGTCCGACACGGCGGACACCAACTGGCCCAATAATTCAACACCACCCATTGACCGCGATAATCAGCCAAATGATGTTGTTGGCCGTCCACATCCTGCAACGCAAAATCCAATGCTTGGCTTTGGTCAAATGCCAATATTCGTCCGCTCAAAAACCCCAATAACAGCAAAAATAAAACTTTTTTCAACATATTGCACACCTTTTCTAAAAAATCGTTTTAATTTTAAAGAGCTTAACCATAATAATCAAGCTTTTTGCATGGCGGCCAATACCCCGTCCCAAAAATCCAATCGCGCTTTAATTGCACGCTGGGCGGCGGCAATCGCTTGTTCGGTTTTGTTCGCATCTGGGCCGAAGGAAAATGACGGTGCATCAAGGCGCATTCGCCACGAGACAAGCCGCTCAATTTATCGGTATAATGGGCGTTGGTTTAATGATTTTTAAAAAACAATGTTCAAATTGGCAACTGCTCCACAAAACCCTGACCAAGTGATTCAAAATGCTTGGTTTTTATTTATCCACAGTTGGCGTTCAGTGGCCGCGTGGGCGTTTTTATTGGCCTTGATCAGCATTTTGCCTAACGTATTGATTCCCGAACTGAATGCCAGTGACTACCCCACTAAAATTCAAGGGACAAAAATTTTCAGCGATTATTTGTTGCTGTATTTTATGCTGTTGATTTTCTTTCAAAACAGTTTAATTTTGCGCTTGCATCAATTTATGCACCAACAAAGCAAGCCTTTGGCCTACACCTTAACCCATGCTTTTTATAAAATGTTGCCGCTGTTTTTGGCTTCGGTGTTGTTTGCCGTGGTGGTGGGTTTGGGTTTGATGGCGTTTGTGTTGCCGGGCTTGTTTTTCGCGTTGCGCTTGGTGTTTTATACGCCGCTGATACTGTTGCATGAACAAGGGGTTTTGTCCAGCCTGCAAGCCAGTTTTCAATTGACCCAAAACCAAAGCTGGCGCACTTTGCAAGTCATGTTGATGCCTATTGCTGTCTTTTTTATCAGTTCATTGCTGTTGACTTTGTTCTCTAATTTATTGATACAATTGGGTTTAACCGCAGACAGCCAGAGCTTCAATACCCTCATTTTATGGGCGCAATTTGGCTTGACGGCATTGATCAGCCCGCTGTTTTATGCCTTCATCCTGGTACAATTACACGATTTACAATTGCGTGCGGGTTTAAAACCCAAAAATAACAGCAATGAAAACAATGACAAGGAGTTGATTGCCTGATGAATGTAACGGTGAAATGGTTGAAAAATGCACGCATGTTGGGGCAAACAGGCAGTGGCCATGAAGTGAGCATGGACGGCCCTGAATCCATCGGCGGGCAAAATTTGGGTGCGCGTCCCATGGAAATGGTGTTGCTCGGTTTGGGCGGTTGCGCCATGGTTGATGTGGTGTCAATTCTGCAAAAAAGTCGGCAAAATGTGCGCGGTTGCCATGTTGAAATCAGCGCGCAACGGGCTGAAAATCAAGTGCCTGCGGTGTTCACTGATATTCATTTGCATTTTGTCGTCAGCGGTGATGGTTTGAAAAGCACCCAAGTGGCGCGGGCGGTCAGTTTGTCGGCAGAAAAATATTGTTCGGTGTCGAAAATGTTGGAAAAAACCGCCACCATCAGCCATGATTATGAAGTTTTATCATGAGGCCTGACGAACGGATTTATGTCGCCGGCCACCGTGGTTTGGTGGGTTCAGCAATTGTGCGCCAACTGCGCCAAGCAGGGTTTAACCCGCTCATCACGCGCAACCATCAAGAGCTGGATTTGACCCAACAAGCGGCGGTGCAACAGTTTTTTCAACAAAATAAAATTGATCGCGTGGTGTTGGCGGCGGCCAAAGTCGGCGGCATTTATGCCAACAATACCCAACCTGCTGAATTCATTTATCAAAATTTAATGATGGCCAGCAATGTGATTCACAGCGCGTGGCAAGCGGGGATAAAACATCTGTTGTTTTTGGGCAGTTCGTGTATTTATCCCAAACGGGCTGCGCAACCGATGAGCGAAAGCGCGCTGTTGCAAGGTTCTTTAGAGCCGACCAATGAGCCTTATGCCATTGCCAAAATTGCGGGCATCAAACTGTGCGAATCGTATAACCGCCAATACCAAACCCAATACCGTGCGGTCATGCCCACCAATTTATACGGCCCTGAAGACAATTTTCATCCGACCCACAGCCATGTGATTCCCGCGTTGATCGGCAAATTTCATCACGCAGTCAGCCATCATCTGCCGCAGGTGGAAATTTGGGGAACAGGCCAAGCGCGGCGCGAATTTTTGCATGTGGATGACATGGCGGAGGCGTGTATTTTTGTCATGGATTTGGATGAGCAAGTTTATCAACAACAGACCCAACCGATGTGTTCCCATTTGAATATTGGCACAGGCCAAGATATTCGCATCCAAGAGCTGGCGGACATGCTGGCCGACATCAGCGGTTTTACGGGCGAAATCGTTTATAACCACGATAAACCCGATGGCGCGCCGCGCAAACTGCTCAACACCGCTAAAATCAACCAACTGGGTTGGCGGGCAAAAATTGATTTGTATACAGGATTAAAACAGACTTATCAATGGTTTGCCTGTTCACATTGGGCAAATACATCGGCCATATGATAGAGCTTGTGATTGAGCCGCTCGGGGAAAATTTGTTGATAAGGTAGTTTGAATAATTTTTGTTGTTGCGCGTTGTCGGCGGCCAACGGGATGATGGACAGGTTTTGTACAAAACTCAATTGCGCGGCCATGGTTTGCCAAAGTGGGGGGTATAATGCTGGGTTTGATTGATCTTGGTGTAAATAATCTGTTAATTCAGGTAGATAAATAACATCCCAATGCTGGGCATGAAGCAACAAGGCAAAGCTTTGTTGGGCTACAGGCAATTGGGCTTCATGCACTAAAAACAAAATGACACTGTCATCACTGGGATGATTCAGCCGTTGTTGTAGGTTTTGTTGGCTGATGTATAACAGTGGCTGGGCATAGGCGGATAAAATATGGGCTTCAAACAAAGTTTGTTTGAGGTGGCGATAATCGTCCAATAATTGTTGGTATTGGCTGAACACAGTTGATGCGCGCTGTTGTTGGCTTAAATCCAGTTCATCATGGGGGTCTTCTTGGTCTAACGCATTGACAGGTAAATAAATTTGTTGGCTGATCAGTTGCAAAGCGGTCGCTTGGCGTTGAATTTTTTCAGGAAAGGCCAGACAACGTTGTTTATTGGCCATGTTGCGACCATCGACCAAAGCGTGTTGCAGTTGCCGATTGAGAAAATCATGGCTGGCCAAACTGCTGTAAGCCAACAGCGCGTAAAAAATAGCGATATTTTGCGGTTGGTTCAAACTGACAATCAAACATTGGACACACGCTTGATGAAAAATTTTCTGATTATTTTCATGCGGTTGCCCTGTGTTTTGCAACACCAGCAAGGCTTCGGGAAACAAAGCCAGCACATGGCGAAAATAATTGTGAATGCTTTGTTGTTGGCTGTGGTCTAAAGTCTGGCTTTTTAAGGCCATATCAGCCAATAATTGACAAAAAGCCAAGGCCATCGACGGCCATAAATGGTCATATGGACTGCTGATCAATAATTGCAATACCTCTTGTAAGGTGTTCAAAGCCATTGTCCAGCGGTGCATTTGTTGCCACAAGCTGGCGATGCGCAATCCAAGAATAACCCGATGTTTGTAGAGCAAAGGGCTTTGTCCAAAAGGGTTTTTTTGATAACAGGCTTCGGCTTGGTTGTAATACGACATCACATGGCTGTAGCTGTTAATCGACAAACTTTTGGCCAACAAAGCTTGATGGGCATAGCCCATATCACTGTACAAACGTGCCGCCAAGTGGTTCATTTGTGGTTGTTCAAATAATTTGGCACGCAAATAAAGGTTGGTTGCTTGTTGATAATGGCTGAGTGCGCGTTCCCATTGGCACAGGCTGTGAAATAAATTAGCACTTTGCAAGTGAATGAACACTTCGGCAATGGGCAATGATTCGTCATCATTGGGTTTGTCATACAAAGCAAAAGCTTCACGGTACAAGCTTTCTGCTTGTTTAACCCATTGTTTTTGTTGCAATGACAGTTTTTTTGGGCAGTCTTTGCTCAACAACAGCCACGGTTGAATCCCCGCCTTGGCGATTAAAATCATCGCCAAATGAACCAATAAACGCGGGTATTGTTTGGCGGAAACCCGTTGTTCTTGTTGCATTTTTAACGCTTCTTGACCATAAGCCCATGCTTGCTCTAATTTGTTCATTTCGCGCAAACTGTCTAACATATTAATTTGTAATGATAAATATGCTTGTCGATGGTTTTGTTGTTGTACGGCTGATAAAGCTTGATACAAAGCCAGCGCAGGCACGCCATGGGTATAGGCTTTATCAGGTCGTCCTAACACATTGAAAATATGGACTAAACGGAACAAATTGGCTTGGCGTTGGCTGCTGTCATAATCGGTTATTTTGGCTTCGTGGTATAACCGCTCGGTGTACACATAATAGCGGGCGGCGTTTTCCAGCTTGCCCAACACATAAAAATAATGGCCACTGCGTTGATTCTGGGTCAATTCTTGTTGATAATAGGCTGCGGCCATTGCGGGTTGTTGCGCTAAAACCAAGCTGTTGGCCGTTTTATGGTATAAACGACCCAAATCGGGATTGACTTGGTGGGCAAACAACACGTCATGCAAAGTTTCATACAATTCAATGGCTTGGCTATAGCCATTGACCGCTTGGTCAAAAGCCTGTTGTTTGACATGCTCATCGGCCATTTTTTCATAAATCAAGGCCCGCTCAAAATCCAAATGCTTGGCCAAATCAGGTTGTTGTTGCCGTTGACCGCGTAAATAAGCGGATGTTTCGCGCAATTCCAATACTTCGTGCAACAAGGCGATGGCATCGCTTCCTGCGTCTAAATTCTGATAAGCCTGTGCTTGCCATTCTTTTAAGCTAACCCGTTGTAAATCATAGCTGTTTTGTTGGCGAAACGGCATTTCATCCAATAAATTCAAGCCTTTTTGGGTACAGTGCAAAACATCTGACCAACGGTTTAATTGGACATACGTTTGGCTGATGTGGATGAACAATTGTAATTTTTGTTGTTGTAATTCAATGCTGTAGAGCGCGGGCGATGGGGTGTCGATTTGAAACATGCGCAACGCTTGCAAGTAATCATTCAAGCCATCATCCCATTGGCCTTGCTCATTGGCATTTTGCGCACTGTTGCTTAAATAATTGATTTGCTGATGATAATGTGCAATTAACGCGGCATCATCATCCAATTCATGCAACACAATGGCAATTTCAGTGCTGATGTCTTGGGTCAGGGGTGACGCGCTGAGATTGAAATGCGCCAAGGCGGCTGTGGCCAGATTGAGATGAATCAAGGCTTGTTCTAAACAGTGTTTGATCGTCAAGCCTTCGCTGTTCATCGCTAATTGGTGACATAATTTCGCGTATTTGACGTATAAACCGACAAAAGGTTGGCCATCGACGGTGGGCAGTTTGTTGATTAAATACAAGGCATCTTTATAATAGGGTTGTGCGCGGTCGATTTTTTGTTGTTGGCTTAAAATATCGCCTATTTTTTCCAGCCATTGAATTTGCAGTATTAAATAACACGGCTGGTTGCTTAAGTATAAAAACGGCGCGTATTGAATTTTATAGATTTTCAGTGCGCGTTGATAAAATAACAAAGCTTGGTCATACTGTTGATTGTGTTCAAACGCTTTGGCATATTGGGCATGGTTTTGTGCTATATGACTGATATTACTAATTTTATGTTGGGTTCTTTGCCAAAACCAATACAATTGTCCAAAAAAGACAAACAGGCGGGGCATTTTTTGTCGCACGAAATGACTGATGGCAGTTGTGATAGGCATAATGCAATTAAAAATAAAGGGCTTGTTGTGGTAATTCGTAAAGCCTCGGAATCATACCAGCAAATTCGCAAAAAAGGTGACAAACTGTATGAGCAATCTCGCAATCATCGGTGGCAGTGGTTTAACTTCATTGGTGGGGTTGAAAATTGAACGCCGTCAAATGGTACACACCCCTTATGGCTCGCCTTCAGGGCCGATATTACACGGCATTTACCAGGGCAAAGCGGTTAAATTTATTCCGCGTCATGGCCAAAAACACACCATTCCCCCGCATCGAGTCAATTATCGCGCCAACTTATGGGCTTTACAATCGGTGGGCGTGGATAAAATCATTGCCGTGTCGGCTGTTGGGGCGATCAATGCCCACATGCAAGCCACTGATTTGGTGATTCCCCATCAACTGATTGATTATACTGTTGGCCGTGACCATACATTTTTTGAAGATACCGAACGTTCCGTGACCCATATTGATTTTACCCACCCCTATTGCGAAAACCTGCGCCAACAGTTGTTGCAAGCGGCTACTGAAACGGATTTGGTGGTGCATGAACAGGGCGTTTATGCCACAACCCAAGGGCCGCGTTTGGAAACAGCGGCTGAAGTGGACAGGCTGGCGCGCGATGGTTGCGACATTGTCGGCATGACAGGGATGCCCGAGGCGGCCTTGGCCAAAGAGCTGGATTTGTGTTATGCCGCTTGCGCGGTGGTGTCTAATCCTGCCGCAGGGCGTGGCACAGAAACGTTGACCCTTGATGGCATTCGCGCCCATTTAATCGATGGCATTGAAAACGTACGCCAATTATTGGCGCACGTCATTCCCAAGGTGGTTTAAATGCGCTTATCTCAAACCTTGCTTGTTGTTTTTATTCTTGTTCCCATCATTGAAATTTATTTTTTAATCAAAGTGGGGCAGACCATCGGCGCGGGCTGGACACTGCTGTATATCATCCTCACGGCCTTGATTGGCACACATTTATTAAAGCGACAAGGCTTGTACACGCTGAACAAAGCACAAAGCTTGATGGCGCAAGGTCAAATGCCGACTGAAGCCTTGTTGGAAGGTTTGTTGTTATTAATCAGTGGTTTGTTGTTGCTGACCCCCGGTTTTTTTACGGATGCCATCGGTTTGGCGATTCTACTGCCCCCTTTTCGCCGTTATTGGCTGGCGCATCTGCTGGGCTATTTTCAACACCGTGCGGTTTATCGCCATCAAACAAACGCCACAAGCAATCACACCATTGAAGGTGAATATTCCAAAGATGATTGAGTGCAATCGCGCCTTTTTCTCGCAAAATGCAATGCAGGCCTTGTGGCAATTTCCTTGACATTACAGAGGTTGCAATCTGTTGCAACTTCGTAATAAATCAGCAATAAAATTCAATCCTATCTCTTTGTTTTTATTTGGTAATTAATAAAAATATTACACCAAACTGCTTGGTATATATCCTGTATTGTCTGTCATTAAGAATAACAGAGGAGTTTATACCATGGAATCTACAAGCTTATGGGCTGATTTTTTTTCGGTCTTTTACAGTTTCATTTTCCATTATCCATTGGCCATGGCCTATGTCTGGATGTTGGCGGGAACGTATTATTATTTTCACTGGGAACGTAAAGACCCAAAAGACCGCTTGCCCGAATTGAAAAGCCATCCCGCCGTTTCGGTGTTGGTGCCTTGCCATAACGAAGGCGATAATGTGGTTGAAACCATGAATTATCTGATGCGAAACAAATACCCTGATTTTGAAGTCATCGCCATCAATGACGGCAGCACCGACAACACGGGGAAAATTTTGGATGTGTTGGCCAGACGTTTTGACAAATTGCGCGTCATTCATTTGGCCACCAACCAAGGCAAAGCGATGGCCTTGCGCATGGGTGCGCTGATGTCGCCCAATGAATTTTTAGTCGGCATTGATGGCGATACCTTGTTGGACACCAACGCCATCACATGGATGGTGCGTCATTTTGACAGCCCACGGGTGGCCGCAGTCACAGGCAATCCACGCATTCGCAACCGTTCCACCCTTTTGGGCAAAATTCAAGTGGGCGAATTTTCTTCCATCGTCGGCATGATTAAACGGGCGCAACGCATTTATGGTCGCTTGTTCACGGTTTCGGGGGTGATTGTCGCCTTTCGTAAAAGCGCGTTGCACCGCGTCGGTTATTGGAGTACCGACATGGTGACTGAAGACATTGACATCAATTGGCAATTGCAATTAGACCATTGGGAAGTGCGCTATGAACCCAATGCCTTGTGTTGGACGCTGATGCCTGAAACCTTGAAAGGTTTGTTTAAACAACGGGTACGCTGGGCGCAAGGTGGGTCTGAAGTGTTGATTCGCTATTTCAAAAACATGTTTGATTGGCGGATGCGCAGGATGTGGATTATTTTCGCTGAATATTTCACCAGTTTGGTGTGGGCCTACAGCATTTTAGCCGCCGCCACTGTCACGATTTTAGGCCAATTCATTGAATTACCGATTTATATGCAAGTCAATGTGATTGTCCCCAGTTGGAACGGTTTGTTGTTGGGCTTCACCTGTATGTTTCAATTTATGGTCAGTTTAATGATTGATTCGCGTTATGAACGCGGTTTGGGCAAATACTATTATTGGATGATTTGGTATCCACTGATTTATTGGCTTATTACCACCATCGCCAGTGTGGTTGCTTTCCCAAAAGCGATGTTCAAACAACGCGGCGAACGTGCGGTTTGGATCAGCCCTGACCGTGGTTTACGAGCAAGAACATAGGGATAGATTTTTTTCACAAGGACGTGAAACCCTTTTTGAGGATATTGTCATGAGTAATGTAAATGTTGCAACTTTCGGGAACAGCTTGTTTCGAGACAAAGAACACTTGATTATTGAAGAGCCTAAATTACAATCGCTCAAACAACGTTATGGCCAAAAAACCTTGGCGTTTATCGGCTGGGCAGGTTGGTTGTATTTATTGTTGCCTTTATTGAACATGGTCGGTTGGTTTTTTGGGATTCAATTGTTCTATGAAAAAATCGTGATTCAAGGCGACAAAGTACAGTTGACCGCCTTGATCATCGCCTATGTGATTTTAATCACCGTGGTATTGAACATGATTGCAGGTTGGGCGTTGTATCACATTTGGCGGTTCGCAGGCAAAGAGCGGCGCAAACTCCAACCCCCTGCCAGCGTAGAAGATATGTCGCGTTATTTTCATGTCAAATCGTATCGTGTGCCTGAATGGCAACACGCCAAACGCATGACCTTGTATTTAAACGACAAAGGCTTGTTGGAAACCGTTGACACCCTCGGCGAAGAGGTTCGCCGTGCTGCACAACGCTTGGGCTAGAGCTACCACGGCGTTTTGCGCGGCGCGTACAAATCGGTGATGGTGCCTGCCGCCATTTCAGCGGCAAAAGCCACTGTTTCGCTCAAAGTCGGATGGGCGTGCATGATCCACGACAAATCATCGACATCCGCCCCCATTTCATAAGCCACCATCACCTCAGCCAGCAATTCACCCGCGCAGGTGCCGACAATGCCCGCGCCCAACAAGCGTTTGGTTTCTTTATCAAACAACAGCTTGGTCAAGCCTTCATTGCGCCCAATGCTCAATGAACGCCCGCTGGCCGCCCATGGGAAACTGCCTTTTTCATAGGCGATGCCTTGGGCTTTTAATTGCTCTTCGGTCATGCCCATCCACGCCACTTCAGGGTCGGTATACGCGACGCTGGGAATCGCCGCATCGAATTGGACTTTATGGCCGCAGATGACTTCAGCCGCCACTTTGGCTTCATGCACCGCTTTGTGCGCCAACATCGGTTGCCCCACCACATCGCCGATGGCAAAAATATGCGGCAGGTTGGTGCGCATTTGTTTGTCCACCGCAATAAAACCACGCGCATCCACCGCCACACCCGCGTTTTGCGCGCCGATTTTGCCGCCGTTGGGTTGGCGACCGACGGCCACCAAGACTTTGTCAAACACCGCTGTTTTGGGCGCGCTGTTGCCGTTGAATGAGACCTCTAAACCCGCATCGGTGGGTTTGCACGCCGTCACTTGGGTGTTGAGCCACACATTTTGATAACGTTCGCTCAAGCGTTTTTGCAATGGGCGCACGATGTCGCGGTCACAGCCCATGATCAAGTCGTTGCCCAATTCAGCAATGCTGATGGCGCAATCAGGCAGATTGGCACTGCCGCTTAAGCCTGCGTACACGGTCGCCATTTCCAAGCCGATGATGCCGCCGCCGATAATCAGCAAGCTTTTGGGCAAGTCGTTGAGTGCCAGCGCGTCGGTGGAATCCATTACACGGGGGTCATCATAGGGGAAGTTAGGGATTTTCGTCGCTTGCGAACCCACGGCGATGATGGCTTGTTCAAATTGCACCACGGTTTGTTGGCCATCGGGTGTCGTCACGCTCAAGTGATGGCTGTCGCTGAATTGCCCAACACCTTGCACCACGGTGATGCCGCGTTTTTTGGCCAAACCCGCCAAGCCGCCTGTCAGTTGTTGAATGACTTTGTTTTTCCACATCACCACTTGACTCAAATCAGTGCTGGGCGCAACAAATTGCACCCCGTGGCTTTTGAGGGTTTGGCTTTCTTCGATGATGTGAGCCAAGTGCAACAAGGCTTTGGACGGAATACAGCCCACATTCAAACACACGCCGCCCAAATCGGCATAACGCTCCACCAACAGCACTTTTTTGCCCAAATCAGCCGCCCGAAACGCGGCGGTATAACCGCCCGGCCCTGCACCCAAAACCAGCACTTCAGTGGCCATGAGATTGTTGGGTACAACTGCCACCGTTGCAACGGGTTTGCTTTCAGTTTCAAGCAATTGCAGTTGCCCCAACACATCGCCTTCTGACAGCAAATCACCGACCTTAACCGACAAGCGGGTGATGCTTCCGCTTTGTGGCACGGGAATTTCCATGGCCGCTTTATCGCTTTCCAAGGTCAAGAAAGGCTGTTCAGCTTGCACCACATCGCCGACTTTGACATGCAGTTCAATCACCGCCACCTTGCTAAAATCGCCGATGTTGGGCAATTTAATGTCTATGGTTTGACTCATTTATATATCCTTATCCATTCAATGCGCGCCATGCTAGCATGTTGAAAAAATAAATTAAAGCCGTAAAATAGCGCGCTATTTAGGTTGATGATGCAAACATATTTAGATTTTCTCGCCCATATTCAACAAAATGGCGTGGTCAAGGCCGACCGCACAGGCACAGGCACGCTCAGCATTTTTGGCCATCAAATGCGCTTTGATTTAAGCCAAGGTTTTCCGCTGTTGACCACCAAAAAACTGCATTTTCACAGCATCAAACATGAATTGCTGTGGTTTTTGCGCGGTGAGAGCAACATCGCTTATTTGCGGCAGAACAATGTGCGCATTTGGAATGAATGGGCCGATGAAAACGGTGAATTGGGTGCGATTTACGGCGTGCAATGGCGTTCGTGGCCCCGTTATGACGGTCAGCACATTGATCAAATAAGTCAAGTTTTACAAGAACTTAAACAAAATCCTGATTCGCGCCGCCATGTCGTCAGCGCGTGGAATGTGGCGCAATTGGCACACATGGCGTTGCCGCCGTGTCATGTGTTGTTTCAATTTTATGTCGCCAATGGGCGGTTGTCGTGCCAGCTTTATCAACGCTCTGCCGATGCGTTTTTGGGCGTGCCGTTTAACATCGCTTCTTATGCGTTGCTGACCCATTTGCTGGCGGCACAATGTTGTATGGCCGTGGGCGATTTTATTTGGACAGGCGGCGATTGTCATATTTATCACAACCATTTCAATCAGATAGCCCAACAAATGCGTCGTCAGCCGTATCCATTGCCGCGCTTGTGGCTCAACCCTGCGGTGTCTTCGTTGTTTGCCTATACGGGTGATGATATTGCAGTGGTTGATTACCACGCCCATCCACCTATCAAAGGCGATGTATCGGTGTAACTGATTAAAAATCCAAGAAATTTTTTAACAGCGTCAAACCCGATCGCTGGCTTTTTTCAGGATGAAATTGCACCGCCAATACATGGTCAAAGGCGATGGCAGAGGTGAAATTGTGGCCATAAGGCGTGGTGGCGGCGATGTATTGCGGGTCATCGGGTTGGGCATGGTAGCTGTGGACAAAATAAAACCGACTGCCATCGGGAATGTTGCGCCACAACGGGTGGTCGCAAGCTTGAAACACTTGGTTCCAACCCATGTGTGGCACTTTGAGTGTGTGGTTTTGGTTGTCGCGCAACGGTTGAACGAAGCGTTTGACCGTGCCTTGGATGATGTCAAACCCTTGGGTGCCGCCGTTTTCTTCGCTGTGGGTCAACAGCGTTTGCAAGCCCAAGCAAATGCCCAAAAAAGGGCGTTGATGAATGGTTTTCAAAATGGCGGCATCCAAGCCTTGGGCTTTGAGCAAACGCATACATTCGCCACTGGCACCTTGGCCGGGAAAAACGATTTTATCTGCTTGTTCAACCACTTGGGCATCTGATGTGACCACCACTTGCCAATCGTTGCCTGCAACATATTCAAGCGCACGATTGACCGAATGCAAATTGCTCATGCCATAGTCGATAATCGCCACTTTTTTCATGCCAAACTGCCTTTGGTTGAGGGGATAAGGTCTTGTGCTTTGGGGTCGATTTGGCAAGCCATGCGTAAAGCGCGGCCAAAGGCTTTGAACACGGTTTCGGCAATGTGGTGGTCGTTGTCGCCACGGATGTTGTCGATGTGTAAAGTGACCAGCGCGTGGTTGCAAAAACCTTGGAAAAATTCTTTGAATAAATCGGTTTCAAATGCACCGATGTGCTGGCGTTTGTAGCTGACGTTATGAACCAAACCTGCACGGCCTGAAAAATCAATCACCACCCGCGACAAGGCTTCATCCAGCGGCACATAAGCGTGGCCGTAGCGTTGGATGCCTTTTTTATCGCCCATGGCTTGCCAAAACGCTTGGCCTAGGGCGATGCCGATGTCTTCCACGCTGTGGTGGGCATCAATGTGTAAATCGCCTTGGCATTGAATGCGAAGATCAAGCAAACCATGGCGCGCCACTTGGTCAAGCATGTGTTCTAAAAACGGCAAACCTGTGTCAAGCTGTGCGTCGCCGTGGCCATCTAAAGCGAGCTGAATTTGAATGTTGGTTTCCAGCGTCTGGCGTTGAATCTTGGCTGTTCTCATCGGTGTCCTTGGGTTCATGTTCGGCTGGGGAATCGTCTTCCTCTTTGGCCACGGGTTCAACTTGCAATGCGGTGATTTCTTCATGGACCAACTGTTTGACACAGCCTTCTTCGTGTTTGCTCAAACGGTTTGCGCCCAACATTTGTCGATAGGTTGCTGAAAAGGGTAAAACGGGAATACACACAAACACACTGACCACCACCACCACGGCAATAACCATATAATAAGCTTGGGTCGTGGC
The DNA here is from genome assembly GCA_020726335.1 of Thiomargarita sp. GTDB lineage: Bacteria > Pseudomonadota > Gammaproteobacteria > Beggiatoales > Beggiatoaceae > DYSU01. The sequence continues at coordinate 59,116 of DYSU01000004.1, forward strand.
TTGTTCAGGCAATTGTAACCCTATGTTATTTAACAATTTAAGTTCACTGAACGTGGATTGAATGGTGGGATAAAGCTTGGGAATGTTATAAGCGAAAATGGCCGCTATCAAGGCCACGCCGACAATGTATAAATCGGCCAATAAACTGATGATAAAAAACAATAAATAGATGGCAAAAAAAACCACCACCGCAAAAACCCAAGGTGAATCCATTAACGCCTCCGTGATTTAAAGTTATTCTATTGCAGGTACATCTGGGGGTTCGGGCAACCATCGTGCGGTGTCAGTTTTATCGGTTTTATCCACTTTGAGCGCAGGTGTTTTGGATTTAACGACAATGGTTGGTTTGCTTGGCTCAACAGGTTGAACGGCCAGTTGATTGATTTCAATCGAATGAATGATGATTTCTTTTTGTGGTGCATAGGGGTTTAAACCGCTTGCATCGGTTTTGCTCTGGTGAATGTGTTCCACCACGTCCATGCCGTCGATCACTTGGCCAAACACGGTATAACCCCAACCAAGAGGCGTTGAACTGGCATAATCTAACCGCTGGCGGTTGTCGGTGACATTGATGAAAAACTGGGTGGTGGCAGAATGCGGGTCTTTGCCGCGCATCATGCCGAGCGTGCCAACGCTGTGGCCAGTGCTGTTGGCCGCTTCGTTTTGAATGGGTGGATAAGAGGGGCTTTTAGGGCGACAGCCTTTGCCACACAACCCGCCTTGAATCAAACTGGGCGTGATGCGATGAAACAAGCTGTCATTATAAAAACCATCGTTGACATAACGCAGAAAATTTTCCACGGTTTTGGTGGCTTGTTGGTCAAACAGTGCCAGTTGAATATCGCCTAAATTAGTGTGCAAAGTGACATGGGTTTGTTCATTGTTTTGTGCCAACGCCAAAGTTGACCCCAAAAGCAGAGAGAAACCCAATAAAAAACCTGATAATCTGCACATAAAACATTCCCTTCAAAGGTTGGCGCACGCCAACCATCCATTATTTGACCAAGGTCGCTTTTTCAATCACCATGGGTTCAGTTGGCACATCTGTGTGAAAAGGGCCGCCACTGCCTGTTTTGATCGCTTTGATTTTATCGACCACGTCCATGCCTTCAACCACTTGGCCAAACACCGCATAACCCCAACCCATGGCATTTTTGGCGTTGAAATTCAAAAAATCATTGTCCACCACATTGATGAAAAACTGCGCTGTGGCAGAATGCGGGTCATTGGTGCGTGCCATCGCAATGGCGTATTTGTTGTTTTTCAAGCCATTGTCGGCTTCGTTTTCGATGGGGTCGTGCGTGGCTTTTTGAACAAAATCGGCAGTAAAACCACCGCCTTGAATCATAAAACCATTGATGACGCGGTGGAAAATGGTGCCATCAAAAAAGCCCTCATCTACATACCGCAGAAAATTTTCTACGGTTTTAGGGGCTTTTTCCGCATTCAATTCCAAAACAATTGAACCCACTGAGGTTTTCATTTCTACCCTTTGCATGGTAACGACTTTCTCCTTCTCTTTTGTTGAATCGGGTTTTTTCAAGGTGTCTTCGGCATAGGGACTGGCAGAAAAAAACAGACCGAATAAAAATAAGCACTTAATAAAATGTTTCATGTTGTTGTATTATACTCTGGTTTGTAGGGGACGGGAAGTTTGATGCTTAACTGTCCATTCAACTTAAAATACATTGACCAACCTATTTTACAGTATGTGTATGAAAAAAATAAAGACCCGCTTTGCCCCCAGCCCGACAGGTTTCCTTCATCTGGGCAATTTACGCACCGCCTTATTCAACGCCTTATACGCCTATCACCACCAAGGCACTTTTTTATTGCGGCTAGAAGACACCGACAGCGAACGCAGCAAAAGCGAATATGCCCAGCAATTACAAGATGACTTAACTTGGCTGGGCTTACACTGGCAAGAAGGTCCCCAAGTGGGCGGCGAACACACCCCTTATATCCAGTCACAACGCAGTGATATTTATGAAAATTATTATCGCCAACTGGAAAACACAGGCCAAGCTTACCCCTGTTTTTGTTCCGCACAAGAGCTGGCCATTTCGCGCAAATTACAACGCAGTGCAGGCAAAGCCCCGCGCTATGCAGGTGTGTGCGCCCATTTAAGCCCCGAAGACGTTTTACGCAATGTGGCCAAAGGCCTAAAACCCACGTTGCGCTTTCGAGTCGAGCGCGATAAAATAATCCAATTCAATGACTTGGTACGCGGCGAACAACGCTTTGTTGGCGAAGACATCGGTGACTTCATCATTCGTCGCGCCGATGGCACACCTGCGTTTTTCTTTTGCAATGCAGTCGATGACGCGCTGATGCAAGTCACCCATGTGTTGCGTGGCGAAGACCACTTAAGCAACACCCCGCGTCAATTGCTGATTTTACAAGCCCTTGGCTTGGACGCGCCGCAATACGGCCACATCGCCATGATTGTCGGCAACGATAACAAACCCTTGTCCAAACGCCACGGCAGTCAAAGCTTGGTCGCTGTGCGCCAAGCGGGTTGGTTGCCGTCGGCCATCAACAATTATTTGGCGCGCTTGGGTCACCATTATCGCAATGAAAACTGGCTGTCATTGCCCGATTTGGCTGCACAATTCAGTTTGGAACATTTAGGCCGCGCCCCCGCCCATTTTGATGCGCAACAACTGCAACGCTGGCAACCGATTGCCATTGCCCACACCGCTGATGCCGATCTGCAAACAAACTTAAACCGTGAAACTAAAGATTTAGTGCCTGAAAATCAACAACTTGATTTCATCGCAGCGGTTAAGACCAACAGTTGTTATCCCAAAGATTTCGATGATTGGGCGCAACGCTTGTTCACCGACCCCGTCGCTTACGACAGCGACGGCCAAGCGGCGATCACACAGGCAGGTGCCGCCTATTTTCAGCACGCCCGTGCCGCATTACAAACCAGCCAAGGCGATTATTCAATTTTAGTCAATGAATTGAAAAAGTTGACTGGCACGAAAGGCAAAGCGTTGTTCATGCCTTTGCGCGCCGCGTTGACAGGTTTAAGCCATGGCCCTGAAATGGTGAAATTATTGCCGTTGCTGGGGCTGGAACGCGCCGCCGCCCGTCTCAAACAAGCGCAAAATTCAGCGGCATAACGCCAAACAATGCGCCACCACTTGGGCGGTGGCTTCGGGCTGGGCGCATTGCTTGGCCGCTTTGCCCCTTTGTTGCAATTCTGCACCATCCAATTGTTGCAATAAATTCAATAAGTTATCTTGATTAAATGCTGTTTGTGGCAACAGCCATGCGGCGCGGACGTTGACCAAAACGTGTGCATTGGCGGTTTGATGGTCATCGACCGCATGGGGATACGGCACTAAAATCGCCGCCACCCCCGCTTGCGCCAATTCGCTGACGGTCAACGCGCCTGCGCGACAAATCACCAGATCGGCCCATTGATAAGCCAATGCCATATTATCAATAAACGCGCTGACTTTGACTTCGGGAAACATTGCATAAGCGGCGCGGGTGGCTTGGTATTGTGCAAGCCCTGTTTGATGCCACAACTGAATCGGCGGGCTTAATTTCGCATACACCTGCGGCAATACCTGATTGAACACCTGCGCCCCCAAACTGCCGCCAAACACCAACACTTTAAACGGCGCGTGGCTGGTTTTGTCTTGATTCAAGCGCAAAATTTCAGCGCGCAACGGATTGCCCACACACACACTGTTGCGCGTCAAAGCAAGGGGAAACGCAGTCAACACCTGTTGAGCCAACCGCGCCAGCAAACGGTTGGTCAAGCCTGCAATCGCGTTTTGTTCGTGAATCACCAGCGGAATGCCCAACAGCCACGCGGCCAACCCCGCAGGCCCTGTGACAAAACCGCCCATACCCAGCACCACATCGGGCTTGAAGCGGCGCAAAATGGCGATGGCCTGCCACAAAGCGCGCACTAAATTCAGCGGCGCAAGCAACAAGGTCAGGCGACTTTTGCCACGCAAACCTGTGATGGACAAATAATGAAGGGGAATTTGATGCGCTAAAATCACCCGCGCTTCCAAGCCTTTTTGTGTGCCTAACCAATGCACGTTGTGGCCTTGTTCAATCAAAGCTTTGGCGCAGGCCAGCGCGGGAAACACATGGCCGCCCGTGCCACCTGCCATGACCAAAATCCTTTTGTTAAGCATGGGTGTCCCTTCCTATGCGTCGAATGCGATAACACAACAGGCCATAAATACCCGCCCAAGCGAGCAATAAACCGTTTTGAAACAAGGGGTTAAGCCACAGCATCGCCAACGCTGACCCCGCACAAGCGGCCATCAGCCCATAGCTGTGCAACACGGTTTTTTGGTGAGTCCAGCCATGGTTGACCAAACGTTGATAATGGTGGGTTTTGTGCGCCTGCCAGATTTTTTCTTTGTTGAACAAGCGGATCACTATCGTCACCGTGGCATCAACGATGAACGGCGAAAACAACAGCAAACCCGCGCCCAACGGCAAAATTTTGGCTTGTGCCGCCCATAAAATCAGCACGCTGGCGATATAACCCAAGGTGGATGAACCCACATCGCCCATGAAAATGCGCGCAGGCGGAAAATTAAAGCGCAAAAAGCCCACACTGCTGACGGCAAGCAAGGCCGCGCTGGTGGCAAAAAACGGTTGTTCCGCCCAATAACCCGCAATCGCCAAGCCGCCAAAGCCAAACACAGTCATGCCGCCTGCAAAACCGTCCATGCCGTCCATAAAATTATAAAGGTTGATCATCCACACCACCCACAGCCAACTGACCACAGGCAAGGCAGGCCAATGCAAATCATTGAAAAACAACAAACTGGCGGCGATAAAATGAACCAACAACCGCCACCACGGGGAAATTGGGTGTTTGTCGTCGATAAAAGACACTGTGGCCAACAACAGCGCGCCCGCATAAACAGGGGCTAACGGCAATGACGGCGCGGGCAACAGCCCATGCGCCGCGCACAGCCCCAAACTGACGCTGGCCAAAATGGCCAAACCGCCGTTGCCGTGGGTTGGGTTTTGGTGCAATGAACGTTCGTTGGCATGGTTGATACAACTGAGCCAATGTTGATGCGGTCTGTGAACCAAATAATGGGTGAACAACAAAGAAAGAACCCAGACAACGCATAAAATAATCAATATATTCATTAATTTAACGCATCTCTGTCGGGTTGGAACGGGCGCGGTTTAAAGCCAAAATCACGTTGTGCGGCTTGGTGGTCAAAAAATAAATCTTGGTTCATGCGCTCAAACATGCTCATTGATAAATGGCGAAACTGGGGCAAGATCGCCAGCACTTTCACCGCCACCGCCAAGCTGAAAGCGGGCAGTTTGCACAGCCGCACAGGTTTGTTGAGGGCGTGAAAAATGTGTTCGACCATTTGTTGATAAGTCAAGCTGGAACCGCCGCTGAGATTATAAGCGCGGTTAAAACTTAATTGACAATCAATGACTTGCAAGCAAGCCAAGGCCAAATCATCGGCATGAACAGGTTGGCGCAGGCCGTTGGCTTGACCCAGCAAGGGAAAAAAGCCAAAGCGTTGAATAAAACGGGCAATGAAACGGATGTTTTTGTCTTGACCACAGCCATAAACCAGCGTCGGGCGCAACAGTGTCCATGCGATGTGCTGGCGTTGACATTGTTGTATCACGGCGTTTTCAGCGTCGATATAGGTTTGTGCCAGTTGGCGTTCTGTTGCGTCGCGGGAATCGGTTTTGGTGTAGCGGCTGGTGGTGCCAAAGGCGATCAACCGTTCAACCCCCGTCGGGGCGTTTTGCAACAGCGCGGGCAACAACGGCAAAGGCGCGGCATAAATGATGACATCGGCCAAAATATTGCTGAAATCGTCGTGTTTGAGGTTGCCTTGTCGCCATTCGATGGCCATGTGTGGCGATTGTGGTTGGCGACTGATGGCAATCAGCTTGAAGCCTTGTTCAGCCACCAAGCGTTTTAACAGAAAAAAGCCGATTTGATTGCTTGCGCCAAAAATCAGTAAAGTGGGTTTATCTTCGATCATTTTAAGCCACTGTGGTGCAAAAAAGCCTGTCCCCGTTGTTGAAAATTATCAAACAAGCCATAGCTGGGCGCGCCCGGCGACAATAAAATGATGCCGTCTTGGGGCGTGATGCGTTGCGCCAGTTGCACCGCTTCGGCCAAACTGTTGCTGGCCCATAACCGCCTTTCGGCATGAGCGTACTTTTGCAAACAACGTTGAATTTTATCGCCATTTTGCGGCATGGTGATGACCGCATGGACATGGGGGTTGTGCGGCAAATAATCCGCCAGCACCTGCCAATCTAAACCACGGTCATAGCCGCCGACCAACACGGTGATGGTTTGTTGTGGATAAGCCTTGAGTGCCGCCACCACGGATTGGGGTGTCGTGGAAATGCTGTCATCAATATAGCGATGATGTCGTTTACCCAAGTCATACAAACGATGTGGCAAACCACAGAAGGCGCGGACATGGGTCAGCAAAGCTTGAGGAGGATAACCCATGGTTTGCGCCAAACAAAGCGCGGCGCAGACATTGGACAAATTATGACCGCCGACCAATTTAAGTTCAGTCAAGGATAACAATTTTTGCGCGCCCAAATAAAGGTGCTGGTCATCGTGGTGAAAGCCTTGCGCCTGATTAAAATACAGTTTTTTGTGTATTTGCCTTGTGTGCGCCAACAAAGTGGCATCGGCGGCATTTAACACCACCGTTTGCGCTTGGGACAACAAATTGAGCTTGTCGCGGTAATAGCGCGCCACATCGCCGTGCCAATCCAAATGTTCGGGAAACAAATTCAACACCGCCGCCACCGTTGCTTGGCCTGTAAAATCAGCGGTTTGATAACTTGATAATTCAATCACATACACATCGGCGTTGTCAGGTAAATCAAACAACGCGGTGCCGACATTGCCACCCAACACTGCATGGACCCCGTGTTGCTGTAATACAAACGCCAGCAAACTGCTGGTGGTCGATTTGCCTTTGCTGGCGGTGATGCACACTGTTTTAGCGTTTGGATGGGCAGCAAACCATAAATTGACCAGTGACGTGACGCGCACCCCCGCTTGTTGCGCGGCGACGATATTGGGTTGGTACAAGGAAACGCCCGGCGACTTAACCAATATATCTATTTGATTTAACTGAGTTTTTATTTGTTCGCCCGTATACACTGGCAGATCAACATCGACCGTCAACGCACTGTCATTGAGAATACACAGTGGCGTTATTTTGTGCTGACGTAAAAAGCGATACACTGCTTGACCTTCGCGCCCAAAGCCATAAAGGGCGATGCGTTGATTTTGCAGGGCTGGGCTGTCCATTAAAAGGGCAATTCGTCTAAGGTGTCGGCGGTTGCATCAATCGCCGCATCAGCGGTGTTGCCCACCACGGGAATAATCGACACCACCGCCCCACCCACGCGCATGGGAACAGTCACCAATTTGGTGAAAAAACAACCGCTTAAAACGGGGATTAAAGAGAGTAAAATGAACAACTTAATGATATGTTGCATATTGCTTGGCTCTGATGGAAAAGTCAAAATCATAGCATTTTTATCCATTTTGGACTGAATTTTTTTGTTTTCACTGTTGGCATCGTTCCTGCGTTAAATCCTCTATAAAATCATAGATGTTAAGGAAAACAAAATGTTATATAAAATTGCTTGGTTGGTTTTTTGCAGTTTATGGAGTGTGCAAAGCCATGCGGTTGCTTTTCAAGCCTTGTGTTATCACGACGTGCGCGATGATGTGACTAAAAATTTGGATGCTGATTCTGCCGCCGTCAGCACCCAGCGGTTAATCGCTCATTTCAGTTGGTTTAAGCAACACGGGTTTCAGCCTGTGAGTATTCAAGATTTATTGGATGCCCGTGAAGGCAAAAAAAACTTGCCTGAAAAACCGCTGTTGTTGACTTTTGATGACGGTTATCAAAGTTTTTACAGCCGCGTTTTTCCGTTGTTGAAATTGTTCAATTATCCTGCGGTGTTGGGTTTGGAAACCGCTTGGCTGTCCGCGCCCCCTGAGGCACAAATTGACTATGGCACCAAAGAAACCCGTCCGCGTGATTTCTTCTTGGATTGGGGGAAAATTCGAGAAATGCAGGCATCGGGTTGGGTGGAGCTGGCTTCACACAGCCATGATTTGCATCACGGGGAGCTGAGCAATCCACAAGGCAACACCCAAGCGGCTGCGATTAGCCGACGTTATGACCCAAAAACCCAACAATATGAAGGTGATGCACATTATGAACAACGGGTGCGCAACGATTTAAAAACCAGCATGGACATCATTGAACAACACACGGGCGTGCGGCCACGGGCGATGGTCTGGCCTTATGGCGCGTATAATCAAAAAACCATTGAAATGGCCAAAGATTTGGGTATGCCCATCACGTTATCATTGGATGAAGGTGAATTTGTCGGTTTTTCTGACAGCGCGCATTTAGACCGTGTGGCGCGGTTGCTGATAGATGCCAACATTGAAACCAACGATTTGAATTGGCGATTGCGCCATTGGCTGGTGGGCGACCCACAACGGGTGATGCAAATTGATTTGGATTTGTTGTATAACCCTGATATTAAAGTGCAACAAAAAAATCTGGATGTGTTGATTGAGCGGGTCAGGGCAATGCGCGTCAGCACCCTTTATTTGCAGGCGTTTTCCGATGTGGATGGCGATGGCACGGCAGAAGCGTTGTATTTTCCCAACCGCCATTTGCCGATGCGCGCTGATTTGTTCAACCGCGTGGCGTGGCAACTCAACACCCGTGCAGGTGCGCCCAAAGTCTATGCGTGGTTGCCTGTGATGGCGTTTGCCTTGCCTGACAAGGCATTGAATCAAGCATTATTGGTGCAAACCACGCAGGGTGCGCCTGCCAAACAGGGCTATCAACGCTTGTCTTTGTTTAACCCTCAAGCGCGGCAAATCATCGGTGATATTTATGAGGATTTGGCCAAACATGCGTTTTTCATCGGTTTGTTTTTTCAAGATGATGCGTATTTCAGCGATTTTGAAGATGCCAGCGCAACCGCCATGGCCTATTACAGCCAACACGGCTTGCCTGCTTCGATTGAACGCATTCGGCAAAATCCTGCGTTGATGCAACAATGGACAACGCTGAAAACCCAAGCGTTGGTGGATTTTACCGATGAATTGGTCAAACGGGCGAAAATTTATCGTTCTGTGTTGAAAACGGCGCGTAATATTTATGCCCAAGCGGTGTTAAATCCTGATGCCAAAGAGTGGTTTGCCCAAGATTTGGCCACGTTTTTAGCCCATTATGACTATGCTGTGGTCATGGCCTACACTAAAATGGAAGGCGCGACCGATGATATTCAATGGTTGCAACAAATTTTGGCTCAAGTTAAAGCCCAACCTGAGGGTTTAAAAAGAACAGTGATTAAATTGCAAGCCAAGGATTGGTATAATAATCAAGCAATTGACGCACAAACCTTGCTTAAACAAATGCAGTGGTTGCAACGTCAAGGTGTGCTGAATTTTGGCTATTATCCTGATAATTTTATCGCCAATCAACCCGATTTGCGTTTGCTTAAACAAGGGATTTCATTGGAAAATTTTCCTTATGCCAAACCGTAAAGGAAAGTGAGAGGGGGCATTTCAGGTATGCCCAGTACCTGAAATGCCACACTATAGCAAACCGTTGGAGGGGGTACGACTATAGCGTTTTCAACACAAAGAGGAGAATGTATATCATAAGGATGCCCAATCCTTATAACAGTTGTGTCAGTTTAAACCCAGCATAGGTTGTGCCAGCTATAATGGACTTGTCAAAGGGCAAAAAAAAGGCACTTTCAATTGAAAGTGCCGGTAACAAAGTGTGAAAGCACTATCTTCAGCGAGCCCAACGCCAAAAACATGCTACTGAAACTCAAATCAGGTAGGAGCGATTTAAAATTCAGTTGTTCCGTATAAGGCAATCGCTGTGCCAGTCACAATATTTCAATCAATTAAAAATAACCCCGTTTATTTTTCTATATTTTTCAATTAATTAAAAATTAAGTTGTGTCGTGAATAATGATTTAATACCATGATGTGACCAAATATTACCTGATGATTGCAATCATTACATGGGTTACGCTGTTATTATAAAACGCAGTCTGCCATGCAGAATGCAAAATGGAAACCGATTTGCATAGGATAGGCTGTGAACCTTGATTTTTATTTCGCTCAACCTGCGTGGTTATGGGGCTTGTTGTTGCCGTGGATTTTATTGTTTATTCCCCAAGGTCAACGCCAAAAACGCTTGCAACAACGCTTCAAGCCCTATGCTGACCCCCATTTATTGCCCTTTTTATTGTCTTTGCCACCAACCGAAAACACCCCAAAAACCCGCCAACCGATAGATAAAACTTGGCTGTTGCTTTGGAGCTTGGGGATATTGGCCATGGCAGGCTTGCGCTGGGATTATTATGAAGTTGAGCTGTTTCAACCCAGTGCCGATGTGGTGCTTGTTTTCGACTTATCCCATTCCATGGATGCCACCGATGTCAAACCCTCACGCATTGCCCGCGCACGCCAAGAAGTGGATGACATACTCAAAAACAGCCAAGGCATCAACATTGGATTGGTGGCGTTTGCCAGCTTAGCGCAAGTGATCACCCCGATTACCGAAGATTTTACCAGCATTGACCATTTACTACCCAGCTTAAAATCCGACCTCAGCCGTTTACAAGGCAGCGCATTGTTGCCCGCATTGGCCAAAGCACAAACTTTATTGCAAAACCGCTCGGCGGAAAATTCCCATAACATCATCCTCATCACCGATGGCGAATTTTCTGAAGCCAGCCATGACCTTTATCCCGTGATTCGCTCACTCAAACAAGCCAACATCAAATTACACATTCTGGGCATGGGTACAGAAAAAGGCAGCACCTTACCCAGCCATGACGACAAAGCCCAGTTTTTAATCCACGATGGTGAGCGAGTCATCAGCCAATTACAAACGCAAAAACTGCAACAACTGGCCAAAAAAAACGGCGGTCTTTATCAAACCGCCGACTACTTAGACCACGACAGCCAACGCCTGTTGGCAACCATCAAAGCCAACGCGCCCACTATACGCAACCGTGAAAACCCA
>DYSU01000060.1 GCA_020726335.1 Thiomargarita sp.
TGTACTAGCGGGTTGCGTTTGTCTTCGTGTTCCAAAACTTGGGGTTCACCGCTCCACAATTTATAAGCCACAACCTCTTGATTCATCACAATTAATGCTTTAAATCGCCAACCTGAAATCTTGGTTTTGCGACGAAAATTAAGCAAATCCATAAACGCATTGCCGTAACGTTTGCTGTGAATGTCTTCAGGTTGCATTTCATAGGCATAGCACAATTCACGCAAATCCAAACACACGGCCAAATGGGGGTCTAAATCGGCTTTGCGAATGGATGGGTTGGCCATAAAATACTGAATAACATCTAAGTAATTGATAATCTTTATATTTGTCGTTTTATCGGGGTCAAACCCAGTGTCTTTGAGTTGGCTCAACGTGGTTTGGTTGGGTTTGATTTGTTCAAATGCAGTTTTTGCTTCATCAAAAGTTTGCCAAGGAATTTGGGTGTTGTTTTGTTTGGTGGGCAACAAACCGCTGCAAGCGACTAAACTGAGTGACAAAGGCAATAACCAGCCTAATTTTAGTGGATATTGATTCATATTAACCGTACCTTAATAATCTTGCATCGCAAAATGCAGTGCGAATTTTCATTGTAGGCCAGCGTTGGTTTTTGCCATGAGATGATTTATTTTTCTAAACATGAAAATAATCCAGTTGTGCTACAATAATCTGCTATGACAAAACAACGTATTCGGGTAAAAATTTGTGGCATCACCCGCGCAATTGACGCGCAAAAAGTGGCGTTAGCAGGGGCCGATGCCTTGGGCTTGGTCTTCTATTTGGGTAGTCCACGGGTGGTATCGTTACATCAAGCACAATCCATTGTCGCCGCACTTCCTCCTTTTGTCACCACAGTGGGGTTGTTTGTCAATGCCGATGCCCAAGAGGTTAAACACGTTTTATCTCAAATCCCTTTGGATGTGTTGCAATTTCACGGCGAAGAAAGCCCGCAATATTGCCAATCTTTTGCACGCCCTTATATCAAAGCCATTCGTATGCGCCCTGATACGGATGTCAAGCATATAGCCAAAATTTATGCCAAGGCACAAGCACTGTTATTAGACAACTATATTCGTGGGATTAAAGGCGGTACAGGCAGTCAATTTGATTGGCAATGGTTTCCCCACGATGTTCATAAACCCTTAATTCTCGCAGGCGGTTTACAGCCCGACAATGTGGCAAAAGCGATAAAAATCACCCAACCTTATGCCGTCGATGTCAGCGGTGGGGTAGAAGCGGCCAAAGGCATTAAAGACAGTGATAAAATCCTCGAATTTATTCAACAAGTTAATCAAGGAGGGGCTTAAGCGTGTTTGAATTCATGCACCGCGAATCCCGTGCGCTACCCGATAAAAACGGTCATTTTGGCATTTACGGTGGCCTGTTTGTCTCAGAAACCTTAATGCAACCTTTGGCACAACTGCGTGCCGCTTATGAACACTACATCGCCGATTCTGATTTCATTGCCGAACTGGATGACGATTTACACCACTACGTTGGCCGACCTTCAGCCTTATATTATGCCAAACGTTGGTCACACCACTTGGGCGGCGCGCAAATTTTTCTCAAACGCGAAGACTTAAACCACACAGGCGCACACAAAATCAACAGCGCGCTTGGCCAAGCCTTATTGGCCAAACGCATGGGCAAAACCCGCATCATCGCCGAAACAGGCGCGGGACAACACGGCGTGGCCACGGCCACCGTGGCGGCACGCATGGGAATGGAATGCGTGGTGTATATGGGCGAAGAAGACATCAAACGCCAAACCATCAATGTTTATCGAATGAAATTATTGGGTGCGACGGTGCGCCCCGTGTCTTCGGGTTCTAAAACCCTCAAAGACGCACTCAACGAAGCGATGCGCGATTGGGTGACCAACATAGACAACACATTTTACATCATCGGCACCGTGGCAGGGCCCCATCCCTATCCTGCCATGGTGCGCGACTTCCAAGCCGTGATTGGTCGAGAAACGCGCCGCCAAATCAAAGCCCAAACGGGCGAATTGCCTGATGCCTTAATCGCCTGTGTCGGCGGTGGTTCCAATGCGATGGGCTTGTTTTATCCCTTTTTAGAGGATAAACGGGTGGCATTGTACGGTGTGGAAGCGGCGGGTGATGGCTTGGCCACGGGTCGCCACGCCGCCCCGTTGTCAGCGGGCAAAGTCGGGGTTTTGCACGGCAATCGCACCTATTTAATGGCCGATGAAGACGGGCAAATCATTGAAACCCATTCTATTTCCGCAGGTTTAGATTATCCGGGGGTCGGGCCTGAACATGCGTGGCTCAAAGACAACAAACGCGCACAATACGTTGCCATCACCGATGAAGAAGCGTTGGAAGCGTTTCACCTGTTGACCCGCATGGAAGGCATCATGCCCGCGCTGGAAAGCAGTCACGCCTTGGCCTTTTGCAAAAAATTTGCGCCCACCCTGCGCCGTGAACAATTGATTGTGGTCAATTTGTCAGGACGGGGCGACAAAGACATTCATACCGTGGCCGCTTTAGAAGGGATGCGGGTATGAGCCGTTTAACTCAAACTTTTCAACAACTTAAAAGTCAACATAAAACCGCGTTGATTCCATTCATCACCGCAGGCGACCCCAATCCCACGCTGACCGTGCCATTGATGCACAAACTGGTGGTGGCAGGCGCGTCCATTTTAGAACTGGGCGTGCCGTTTTCTGACCCCATGGCCGATGGTCCTGTGATTCAACGCGCCAGCGAACGTGCGCTGGAATACCACACCAGTTTGCGCGATGTGCTGGAGATGGTGGCCGATTTTCGCCAAGACGACAATGAAACGCCTGTGGTATTAATGGGTTATCTCAATCCCATTGAAACCATGGGCTATAAAACCTTTGCCAAAGCTTGTGCCAAAGCAGGGGTTGATGGCGTTTTAACCGTCGATATGCCGCCAGAAGAAGCTGAAGATTTGGTTAGACAGTTGACCCACCAAGCTTGTGACACCATTTTTCTGCTTGCGCCCACCAGCGACGCGCAACGCATGGAACGCATTTGCAACCAAGCCAGCGGGTTTGTCTATTATGTGTCGCTCAAAGGGGTGACGGGCAGCAATCAACTGGATGTCGATGCCGTGGCTGACAAATTGGCTGAAATTCGCCAACACACCACTTTGCCCATCGGCGTGGGTTTTGGCATTAAAACCGCCGAAAACGCCGCCGCTGTAGCCAAACACGCCGATGCCGTGGTGGTGGGCAGTGCGTTGGTGGCGCAAATTGAACAACTTAACCCCTCACAAATTCTAGTCGAATTGCCCAAATTGATTCAAACCATGCGTCAGGCCATGGATGAGGTCAGTCTATGAGTTGGTTTGAAAAATTACTGCCTGCACGCATCCGCACCGAAAACAAAAAAACCCGCCGTACCGTGCCTGAAGGTTTGTGGCAAAAATGTCCCGTCTGCCAAGCCGTGTTGTATCGCGCCGAATTAGAGCGCAGTTTAAACGTTTGTCCCAAATGCACCCATCATTTCAGAATCAGTGCGCGTGAACGGCTTAACTTTTTTTTAGACCCCGATTCACAACAAGAACTCAACGCCACTTGCCAACCCGTTGATATGCTTAAATTTAAAGACAGCAAAAAATACAAAGACCGCATCAGCCAAGCACAAAAAACCACCAAAGAAAACGATGCCTTGGTCAGCGTCACAGGCACGTTACACGGCATGGCCGTGGTGGTTTGTGCGTTTGAATTTGGGTTTATGGGCGGTTCAATGGGCAGTGTGGTCGGGGAAAAATTCGTGCGCGCCGCCAACCATGCCTTGGAAAAAAATCTGCCGTTCATCAGTTTTGCCGCCAGCGGCGGAGCGCGGATGCAAGAGGCCTTGTTTTCTTTGATGCAAATGGCCAAAACCAGCGCAGTGCTGGCGCGGTTGCGTAACAAAAGCGTGCCGTTTGTGTCGGTGTTGACTGACCCCACCATGGGCGGCGTTTCGGCCAGTTTTGCCATGTTGGGCGATGTCCATATCGCTGAACCCAATGCGTTGATCGGCTTTGCTGGGCCACGGGTGATTGAACAAACTGTGCGCGAAACTTTGCCCGATGGTTTTCAGCGCAGTGAATTTTTACAACAGCACGGGGCGATTGATTTTATCGTGGATCGCCGCGAATTGCGTCAACGCATGGCCAATTTGCTCAGTATTTTAACCCACCAACCCGCATTGATCAGTTGATATGCACGCCATCGTTTTTGCCCAACAATTTATTGCCGTTGAACAAACCACACCTGTACCACAAGGCCATGATATTTTAGTTAAAATTCAGGCCATTGCGGTCAATCCTGTCGATTACAAAGTGCGCCAAAGTTTGAAAGGCTTGAGCAAACGCAAAATCTTGGGCTGGGATGCGGCGGGGGTGGTCGAAGCGGTGGGCGAAAAAGTCAGTCATTTCCACGTTGGCGATGAAGTCTATTACGCGGGTGACATCCAACGTGATGGCTGTTATGCCAGCCATGCGCTGGTGGATGAAGCCCTCGTGGGTCACAAACCCCAAAGTTTGGATTTTCTTCAGGCGGCGGCATTGCCTTTGACTTCGATTACCGCATGGGAAGCCTTGTTTGACCGCTTAAAAATCAGCGAACGTGACGCAGGTAAATCCATTTTAATCATCGGCGGCGCAGGCGGTGTAGGCTCAATTGCGATTCAATTGGCCCAATATGCGCACTGCAAAGTCATCGCCACCGCTTCGCGTCCAGAAAGTCAACAATGGTGTTATGCCATGGGCGCGGATGTGGTCTTGAATCACACAAAATTAATTGAACAGTTTCAACAACAAAGCTTGAGTGCGGATTATATTTTATGCCTGAATAACACGGATGGCTATTTTGCCACCATGGCCGAATTGATCGCCCCGCAAGGCATGATTTGCAGTGTTGTCGGCACCACAAAAGAACACAATTTGGATAAACTCAAAGCCAAAAGCGCGGGTTTTGTCTGGGAATTCATGTTTACCCGATCAATGTTCAACACCGCCGATAAAATCAAACAACAGCAGTTATTAAATCAAGTGGCTGATTTAATTGATAAAGGCCAGATAAAAACCACATTAAACCGTGTTTTTCCAGCCTTATCGGTGTCCAGCATCGAACAAGCGCATGAACAACTGCTCACAGGGCAAACCATCGGCAAAATTGTTTTGCCCGTCAACGCCCGTTAATCCATCTCAACAATCCACTGACATAAAAAGTTAGGAAACATCATGACTGTATTAACCCGTGGTGCTTATGCCGAAGCTGGCACTGCATTAGATTTCAAAACTGGCAGTTGGCGCATCCAAAAACCTGTGTATCAACACCAGCCTGCGCCGTGTCACACCGCTTGCCCCGCAGGCGAAGACGCGCAAGCCTATATCGCGCACATTCAATCAGGGCAATGGGTCAAAGCGTGGCAAACCTTGGTGGCGGTCAATCCAATGCCTGCGATCACAGGGCGGGTGTGTCCACATTTTTGTGAAAGCGCGTGTAATCGCCAACATTTCGATGACCCGATTTCCATTCACGCGATTGAACGCTTTTTGGGCGATGAAGCCATACGCCAAGATTGGGCCTATCCTGTGACCGCGCCCCAAGCCAATGCACCGACCATTGCCGTGGTGGGCGCAGGGCCTGCGGGTTTGGCGGCGGCCTACCATTTATTGCGCTTGGGCTATCGTGCCACTGTTTTTGATGACCACAGCGAAGCGGGCGGCACATTGCGCACTGCATTGCCACCGTATCGTTTGCCGCGTGCGGTATTGGATGCCGAACTCAACCGTTTATTGGCCTTGTCGGGCATTGAGTTTCATCCCCATACCCGTTTAGGGCGCGATGTCAGCTTGAAGGAATTGCAACAAGATTATGCGCGGGTGTTTCTCGGCGTTGGCGCGCAACAAGCGCAAGAGTGGCATGTTGATGGCGCAACCCCCAGCGATTTGCATTCGGGCTTGGATTTATTGCGCAAATGGATGAATTTTGGCAGTGTACCTACGCCTAAATCGGTGGCCATTGTCGGCGCGGGCAATACCGCTGTGGACATTGCGCGCATTATGAAACGTGCAGGCGTGGCCGATGTCCATATCATTTCCCACAAACCCATTCCCAAAGCAGGCATTCCCGCCAGCGAAGCCATGCCTGCGATTGCGCGTGAAGTGTATGAAGCCTTGGAAGAAGGGGTGATAATCCACGAATATCGCGGCATTCAACGCTTGATTTTGCGTGGCGAAAAAATTGTGGGCATCGAAATGGTGCATATGAAAAAACTCAAACAGCCCAATGGCCGTTTGCGCCGTGTCGCCTTCACTGGCACAGAAACCATTTTGCCCGTTGAACAAGTGATTCCCGCCATTGGTCAAGTGATGGACAAACAGGGGATGGAAAAATTGTTTGGCAACGGCAACACCCATTTTGAAATCAATCACTGGGGTTTGATTAACGGCCAAGAAACCTTGTTTTCAGGCGGTGATGCGCGTTGGGGCAGTGGCACCGTGACGGAGGCCATCGGCGATGGCCGTCGCGCCGCATTGGGTATTCATGCCCAATTGCAACAGCAACCTTTCTCTGAAAAAACGCAAGCCACGGCGGTGGATTTTAAGCAATTGAACTTGCACTATTACGCGCCCGCAACCCAAGTCAAGGAGCCGATTTTGCCGATTGCTGAACGTGATGATCAAGCGGAAATTGTGCAAGATTTGTCAGCCCATGCCATTCAACAAGAAGCAGAGCGTTGTTTTTCTTGTGGAAATTGTTTGGCTTGCGACAATTGTTGGACGCTGTGTCCTGATTCGGCGGTGTTGAAAACCACGGCCCAAAGCAGTACGGGTGCAGATTATGTGTTTGATTATGACTATTGCAAAGGTTGTGGCTTATGCGCCAATGAATGCCCTTGCGGTTATATTCAAATGGAAGCTGAATCTTAACGGGGTGTTTGATGAAATCATTGAAATCATTGGGGATTATAGGGTCTTTGGCGGCGTTATTGGCACCGCTTGCCCAAGCTGAAACCAGCGCGGAAAAGGGTTTGCGCCTTGCTCAACAAGCCGATGCGTATGAGGTGGGTTTTGGCGATTATTCAGCGGATATGGTGATGGTTTTGACCAACCGCGCAGGTCAGACCAGCACGCGCAAAATTCGCAGTAAAATCTTGGAAATGACGGGCGATGGCGATAAAAGCATGGCGTTGTTTGATGAACCTGCGGATGTGAAAGGCACGGCCATGTTGACGTTTTCACATGGTTTGCAACCTGATGACCAATGGATGTATTTGCCCGCGTTGAAACGGGTGAAACGCATCGCCTCGCGCAATAAATCAGGGCCTTTTATGGGCAGTGAATTTGCGTTTGAAGATTTGGGTTCGCAAGAGATTGAAAAATATACTTATAATTATTTGCGCGATGAACCTTGTGGCGACGGTTGGACCTGTTATGTCAGTGAGCGTGTGCCTGCGTATGAATATTCAGGTTATTCTAAACAAATCACATGGATAGACACCCAAGCCTATCGGGTGGTGAAAGTGGAATATTATGACCGCAAAGGCAGTAAACTCAAAACACTGACCCAAAGCGGCCATCAATCCTATCTGGACAAATATTGGCGTGCGGCCAAAATGCACATGGTTAACCACCAAACAGGCAAAGAAACGCGGTTGGAATGGCAAAATTATCAGTTCAAAACGGGTTTGAATGCACAAGATTTTAATCAAAACGCGCTGAAACGGCAGTTTTAAGCGGATTCATTTGATTTTGTTTTGGCGTAAAGCATGGTAAAACCTGCCCATAAAATTCGCATCATCGGCGGTTTGTGGCGTGGGCGAAAACTGACGGTGTTGGACAGCCTCGGTTTGCGTCCCAGCAGTGACCGATTGCGCGAGACTTTGTTTAATTGGCTGATGCCGATCATAACGGGTGCGCGCTGTTTGGATTTGTTCGCAGGCACAGGCGCATTGGGCTTGGAAGCGGCTTCACGCGGTGCGGCTTCTGTGGTTTTTGTTGAACAAAATCAATCAGTTGCAAATAAATTGCAACAACACATCCTGTTGTTGAACGCCTCTCAAGTCCAACTGCATTGCACGGATGCCTTGACTTTTTTACAACATGATGTGGGACAACCGTTTGATGTGCTGTTTTTAGACCCGCCGTTTGCCAGCACCTTATTGGCTGACAGCGTTAACCTGTTGCAATATAACAACATTTTAGCAGAAAATGCCTGTATTTATGTGGAGCAAGCCAAAAGCCAAACCCTGCTTGTGCCACCACAATGGCGATTGTTAAAGCAGAAAATCACCGCGCAAGTGCGGGTTTTTTTGTTTCAAGTTTAGATAGAAAACCATATCGGG
>DYSU01000032.1 GCA_020726335.1 Thiomargarita sp.
GCCATAGTCCAACGCTAAAATCGTTTGGCTCATTTTTCTACCGAAAAATCCATAACCTATTATATGTGGTGTTTCAATGGCTTTCCCATTGTCTTGCAATGAACGCATGTCGCTGACCAGATTATTATAGCCAAACGATAAAAAGCGGGGGTTTGCAATATATCCACCACCGCCGCCACAGTCCTAAAAACTGTTAAAATAGAGTATCAAACTCTATACCGATATTATTTGACAAGCAACGCATTCAAGCCAACGACACAATATTGGAACAAAGTCTCTATTTAGGCAGTAATAGCAGTTGATTAATCGCTTTTAATTGTCTTAATAAATCAGCCATTTGCGCCAACGGCACGCTGTTTGCGCCATCGCTCAAAGCTTGGTCAGGTTGCGGATGGGTTTCGATAAAAATCCCTGCCACGCCCACGGCCATTGCCGCACGCGCCAATGGGGCAACAAATTCGCGCTGTCCGCCCGATTGTGTGCCTTGGCCGCCGGGCAGTTGCACCGAATGGGTGGCATCAAACACCACAGGACAGCCCGTTTGCGCCAACACCACCAATGAACGCATGTCGCTGACCAGATTATTATAGCCAAACGATGCGCCGCGCTCGCAGACCATGATGTTGTCATTGCCTGTGGCTTTGGCTTTGGCCACCACGTTTTGCATGTCCCATGGCGCGAGAAAGGGGCCTTTTTTGATGTTGACGGGTAAGCCTTGCTTGGCCACGTTTTGGATAAAATTGGTTTGCCTACATAAAAAAGCGGGGGTTTGCAACACATCGACCACCGCCGCCACTTCGTTTAACGGCGTGTCTTCATGCACGTCGGTGATGACAGGCAAGCCATAAGTTTTTTTGACTTTTTGTAGAATTTTCAACCCGTTATCCAAACCCAGCCCCCGAAAACTGCCCAACGATGAGCGGTTGGCTTTATCAAAAGAAGCTTTAAAAATCAATGGGATGCCCAATTTTTGCGTGATTGCTTGGACTGTGCCGGCAACGTCCATCACCAAGGTTTCTGATTCAATCACGCAAGGACCTGCGATGAGGAAAAACGGCCGGTCATTGCCCACGGTAAAATCAGCCAAGCGCATCAGACATTGCCTTTATAGCGCAGTGCCGCTTGAATAAACGCGGTGAACAAGGGATGGCCATCGCGTGGCGTGGAGGTGAATTCAGGATGAAATTGGCAAGCGACAAACCAAGGATGATCTAAAATTTCAATCACTTCCACCAATTTTCCATCGGCTGAAGTGCCTGCAATGACCAGCCCTGCATCGCGCAAAAGGTTCAAATAACGGTTGTTGAATTCATAACGGTGGCGATGGCGTTCGGTGATGGTTTCGGTTTGATAGGCTTGGGCGATGTGGCTGCCCACTTGCAAATGACACATTTGCCCACCCAAACGCATGGTGCCGCCCAGCCCTGATGCAGAGCTGCGCCGTTCAACCCCGCCTGTGGCCGTGACCCATTCGGTGATCAACGCAATCACGGGGTGGGGGCAATGATCCGCAAATTCAGTGCTGTGGGCGTTGTCTAGCCCTGCCACATGGCGGGCAAATTCAATCACCGCCACTTGCATACCCAAACAAATGCCCAAATACGGCAGTTGTTGTTCACGCGCATATTGGGCGGCGATGATTTTGCCTTCGATACCGCGCTGTCCAAAACCGCCGGGAACTAAAATCGCATCCATGTTTTCCAAACAAGCCGTGCCTGCGGTTTCCAGTTCTTCGGCATCAATATAGATGATTTTCACTTTGCTTAAGGTTTTGATTCCCGCGTGAATCAAGGCTTCGGATAAGGATTTATAGGCTTCGGTCAAATCCATGTATTTGCCGACCATGGCCACTTTAACCGGGGTTTTGGGCTGTTTTAATGCGGTCAAGACTTCTTGCCATTCGGTTAAATCAGCGGTGACTTGTGGCAATTTGAGCTTTTGACAAACGATGTCATCCAATTTTTGCGCTTGCAACATCAAAGGCACGCGGTAAATGCTGTCGGCATCTTGCAGGGAAATCACCGCCGATTCTTGCACATTGGTGAACAAGGCCACTTTTTTGCGCTCATGCTCGGGCAGGGGGGCTTCAGAGCGACAAAGCAAAATATCGGGCTGAATGCCGATTGAGCGCAGTTCTTTGACCGAATGTTGGGTGGGCTTGGTTTTCATTTCGCCTGCGGTGGCGATATACGGCACCAAGGTCAAGTGTATGAACAAGGCGCGGTCGTGACCAAGGTTTTGCCCCATTTGGCGAATCGCCTCTAAAAACGGCAAGGATTCGATGTCGCCGACTGTGCCACCGATTTCAATGATGGCCACATCGACATTGCCCGCACCCGCTAGAATGTTGGCTTTGATTTCATCGGTGATGTGGGGAATCACTTGCACGGTCGCGCCCAAATACTCGCCTTGGCGTTCTTTGCGAATCACATCGGCATAAATGCGCCCTGCGGTGAAATTGTTGCGCTGGCTCATGCGGGTGCGGATGAACCGTTCATAATGACCCAAGTCTAAATCGGTTTCCGCGCCGTCATCGGTGACAAACACTTCCCCGTGTTGAAACGGACTCATGGTACCCGGGTCAACGTTGATATAAGGGTCCAGTTTTAACATGGTTACGGTCAAACCGCGTGATTCCAACACGGTGGCCAAAGAAGCGGCGGCGATGCCCTTGCCTAACGACGAGACCACGCCACCTGTTACAAAAATAAATCGGGTCATAACACATCAATATTGGCTGCAAAAGACAGTGGCCATTATCGCTTTTTTAACGGCGTTAGGCAATTGATGGTCGTCGCCTTGAAGCATTTGGTGTAAAATAAAAACCATTTGATTCAACAGAGCAGGACGTTAATATGTTAGAAAGAATAATTGAAACCCTTTTATTTAAAAGCCGTTGGTTGTTGACCCCGCTGTATCTTGGCTTGGCCATCAGTTTGGTTTTTCTATTGCTCAAATTCATACAAGAGCTGTGGCATATTGGGCCTCATTTATTCAGTGCCTCAAGCAACCAATTGATTTTAGACATTTTAGGTTTGGTCGATATTGTGTTGATTGCCAATTTGATTTTAATGATTATTTTCAGCGGCTTTGAAAGCTTTGTGTCCAAAATTGATTCAGTCAGCAAACACGTTGACCGTCCCGATTGGATGGGCAACATCGATTACAGCGCGCTGAAACTCAAAGTCATCGGCTCGATTGTGGCGATTTCCTCCATTGAACTGTTGCGCGCTTTCATGCAAATCAAAGAAGCGATGGGCGACCCCGACCACATCATGGCAATACACTATGATGGCATTTTCAGCCCGCTGGGCTGGTTGGTCATCATTCATGTGGTCTTTGTGGTGTCAGGCGTGTTGTTTGCGTTGATGGAAAAATTGGCACACAAACCACCCCATTAGCCATGGCCAAAGCAAAAACCCACTACGTTTGCCAAAAATGTGGCGCAACCGCCTATAAATGGGCGGGACAATGTGTGGACTGTGGCGAATGGAATTGTTTAGACGAAACCGTTATCGAAGAAGCCAAAACCAAATCGGCGCGGTTTTCAGGCTATACGGGCGATCCGCCGCATTGTTGCTGGCTCAGCGACATCGCAGCGGTGGAAGAAAGCCGCATCAGTTGCCAAAATGAAGAATTAGACCGCGTTTTGGGCGGCGGTTTGGTCAACGGCTCGGTGGTGTTGATTGGCGGCGACCCCGGCATTGGCAAATCAACACTGCTGTTGCAAACTTTGACTGCCCTCAGCCAAAGCCGCAACGCGCTCTATGTCACGGGCGAAGAATCGCCCCAACAAGTCAGCTTGCGCGCCAAACGGCTGGATTTGAATGTCAACCGCTTCAAATTGCTCACCGAAACCCAAGTGGAACGCATCATTCATACTGCAATGCAGGAAAAGCCGCAAGTGATGGTCATTGATTCGATTCAAACCGTCTTCACCGATGTATTGCAATCGGCGGCAGGTTCGGTGGCGCAGGTGCGCGAAAGCGCCGCCCAATTGGTGCGCTTTGCCAAGCAAAGCAACACCGCCTTGTTTTTGGTCGGCCATGTCACCAAAGAAGGCGCGTTGGCAGGCCCTCGGGTGCTGGAACACATGGTGGACACGGTGTTGTATTTTGAAGGCGACAGCAGCAGCCGTTATCGGGTGATACGCGCCATTAAAAACCGTTTTGGCGCGGTCAATGAATTGGGCGTGTTTGTCATGGGCGACAAAGGCTTGCGCGAAGTCAAAAACCCGTCGGCCATTTTTTTATCGCGCCATGAAGAGAACGTGGCGGGCAGTGTGATCATGGTCACCCGCGAAGGCTCGCGCCCGTTGTTGGTTGAAGTGCAAGCGTTGGTCGATACCTCACACATGCCCAATCCGCGCCGCGTCACTTTGGGTTTAGAGCAAAACCGCTTGGCGATGTTGCTGGCGGTGTTGCATAGACACGGGGGTATTGTCACTTATGACCAAGATGTGTTTGTCAACGTGGTGGGCGGTGTGCGCTTGAATGAAACAGGGGCAGATTTGGCGGTGTTGCTGGCTGTGTTGTCCAGTTTGCGCAACCAGCCCTTGCCCAACGATTTGATTGTGTTTGGCGAAGTGGGCTTGGCGGGCGAAATTCGTCCTGTTCCCAATGGGGTAGAACGGTTGCAAGAAGCGGCTAAACACGGCTTTAAACAAGCGATTGTCCCCAAACAAAATGTGCCTAAAGGCGGCATCACAGGTTTGACCATCACCCCTGTGTTGCGCCTTAACGAAGCACTGGCTTATTGTTGAAAGGGTTTTGGTGTGAAACGGGTAAACAAGGGTAGTGTTTATCCGTTTTGAGATAAGGCAAAAAATGTTCATCAGGCCAACCCAACGCGCATTGGCGTGGTTTGACGGCATTGATTTGGCACTGGTTGTTGAGCAAAAACACGCATTCACCCGCATGGTCACGCAGATAATGCACCGCTTCGCGCTGGGCATCGTCCATGTATTCAACGGTGGTGTATTGTTTTAAAAATTGGCCGCGTTTCAACCCTAAAAATTTGGCCATACGGCGGGCATCGTTGGGCAAGATTTCAATTCCCATGTGGTCAGAAAAGCCACGACAACAATCGCCACATTGGTTGCAATAACGCTTTGGTTTAAAATTTTTCATAAGACAGGTTTTTTGACAACCACGCGGTCATAGGCATCGGCTGACCGTGCAAATAAATGGATTGAGAATAATGGGAATAAGGTGTTGCCCAATGGTGGTCATCAATTTTACGCAGTTTGCCATAGCCGCAAAATGAAAATTCATAAATGAAATCTTGTTCGTGATAACCTTGCGCTTTA
Source organism: Thiomargarita sp. (assembly GCA_020726335.1). Classification (GTDB taxonomy): domain Bacteria; phylum Pseudomonadota; class Gammaproteobacteria; order Beggiatoales; family Beggiatoaceae; genus DYSU01. The sequence goes on from DYSU01000032.1 coordinate 5,309, forward strand.
AGCTGTAAAATCAACGGCATAACTGCGTCGGTCAATAACCGCTCGGGCTGATGGTCGCCAATACCTGCCGACATTAACACGCTCATTTGTAAATGGGCATTGTAGTGATTGCAATGATACACATTGCTGATGACTTAGAATCAACTGCGGCAACCGCTCTTCGATATTGGCATTAAAATTAAAATATTCAATAAAGATATGGGTTAAAGCGCGCAATTGGTGTTGAGTCAGCTCAACAAACTCGCCTTTAAAATTGGCATATTTTTCTGTTTTAATGGCCACTAAAATGCCCAATTTACGGGCCAACAAGTTGTCTTCAATCGCACTTTTTTGCGCTAAATAACGACTGGCATTGATTTCATTGAACAATGAATGGGTGGCAATCATATGCACCTCCAGTGAATTCATAACGACCTCCTTAGGTGGTTTCCCCGTGTTCTAGTAATTTTAATGGACAAATACAATTGTTTACTTAAGTATAATCTTACTTTATTTATGGGGTAATACAGGATTCTAGTCGAACATTCAGCAAACGTAAATAGTTTTTTTGCATTTTTAAGCTGACATGCCGATAAAAGCGAATTTTAAAATACGGGAAACCATAGGCAGGAAAATCCAGTATAAAATCAGGGTGTTGCAACTGCAAAACCTGTAAATGAGTGGGATAATGGTTGTCAGCCAAACCCAATATAAATGCGCGCAATTTTTCATAGGCGTGCAAGTGAAATTTTAGTGGAAAATCAAACTGATAGCTTTGATACGCCACACAGGATGAAATTGCTTTATAATGACAAGGCATTTTCCGTTGCAAAGGACATCTTTATGTATGTGTTTGGTTTACACGCTTGCCAACATCTGTTGGCCAAAGACAGCAGTCAAATCATTGAAGTTTGGCTACAACAGCCTGTCAATGCCCATTTAAACCCATTGATTTTGCTGTTAAACCAACAAGGTTTTCGTTTGCAATACTGCAACAAAAAAACCTTGGACAAGTTCAGTGAAGACAGCCCGCATCAAGGCATTGTCATGCGTTGCAAAGTTCAAACCCATTATGATGAACAGGACTTGGCGCGCTTGTTGAGCCAAAAGCACCAGCAAAGGCTTGTGCCACTGCTTTTGGTGTTAGATGGGGTCAAAGACCCGCATAATTTAGGGGCGTGTTTGCGCACCGCTGATGGCACGGGGGTGGATGCGGTGATCATTCCCAAAGACCGTGCCGTGGCCTTGACTTCAACCGTGCATAAAGTCGCTTGTGGTGCGGCTCAATTTATTCCTGTGATTCAAGTGACCAACTTGGCGCGTCAACTGAAATGGCTCAAACAACAGGGCGTTTGGCTGATTGGCACCAGTGATGCGGCGAGCCAAAGCCTTTATCAAACCGAGCTTTCGGGCGCATTGGCGTGGGTGATGGGCGAAGAGCAAAAAGGCCTGCGCCGTTTAACGCAAACACTGTGTGACCAATTGGTCAGCATTCCCATGCAAGGCTCTGTTGAAAGCCTCAATGTTTCCGTGGCAACAGCAGTGTGTTTATATGAAAGCCTGCGCCAACGGCTGAACAAGGGCTGTTAACCCTGTTTTTTCAGTAATTGCTCAGCTTGGCATGAAAAATCAGCCAGCGACAAATGTTGTTGCAACAGCGATCGAAACAGCGCGACAGGCAGTGGTTTGCTGAACAAATAGCCTTGGGCAAAATCACATTCGTGCATTCGCAAAAAATCCAATTGCAACGGCTGTTCTACGCCTTCGGCCACCACTTGCAAATTGAGTTTGTGCGCCATGGCGATGATGGCAGAAACCAGCGTCATGTCGTCTGAACCATTGCCGATGTCGTGGATAAAACTTTGATCAATTTTCAAAATATCAATCGGAAAGCGTTTGAGATAACTGAGCGAGGAATAACCTGTTCCAAAATCATCGACCGACAATTGTACGCCCAAATTTTTCAGCGCGTGTAAACTGTCGATGGTGTCTTCTGCTTTGGGCATGATTAAACTTTCGGTCAATTCCAGCTCCAAGGCATCCGCAGGCAAAGCGGTTTCTTGAATGATGTTGGCCACTTTGTTGATCAAGTCTTCATCGGCAAATTGGCGGGCAGACAGATTGACCGACACTTTGATGTCGGGATTTTGTTGCCGCCATTGTTGGCAATCGTGGCAGGCACGGCGCAACACCCATTCGCCAATGGGCATGATCAAACCGGTGTCTTCGGCCAATGGGATGAATTGGGCGGGTGAAATCACATTGAATTCAGGACTGCGCCACCGAATCAACGCTTCTGCGCTGACCATGGTTTGGGTTTGCAACGCAAAACGGGGTTGATACCACACTTCAAATTCATCTTTTTCTATCGCTTGGCGCAGTCGGTTTTCCATGTGCAAGCGGTGCGCTGACATGTTGTTGGATTCTGTGGTAAAGTATTGATAATTATTGCGTCCTTGTTGTTTTGCCGTGTACATGCTGGTGTCGGCGTTGCGCATTAGCGTGCCAACATCGGTGCCATCTTTGGGGTAAATGCTGATGCCAATGCTGGGGGTGACGTATAAATCATGGCTGTTGTAACGAAACGGTTTGGCCAACGCGGTGATGATTTTGCTGGCCACCACGCCCGCATTGGAAGGGTCTTTGATGTGGCGCAATAAAATAGTGAATTCATCGCCGCCTAAGCGCGCCACCATGTCTTCAGGTTGGCGGGTGCTGGCCAACAACCGCTTGCCTGTCTCTTGTAAAATACGATCCCCCGCTGAATGCCCCAAGCTGTCGTTGATGTATTTGAAACGGTCTAAATCTAAAAACAACATCGCCATTTGTTGTTGATTTTGTTGCGCATATTCGATGTAATCGCTGACTTCTTTGACGAACAAAGCGCGGTTGGGCAAATTGGTCAGCGCGTCATGATAGGCTTGGTAGGTCAGTTGGGTGTTGGCTTTGCGCAGTTCGGCGGTGCGCAAGGTCACGATTTGTTCCAATTCATCGCGCTGTTGCGCCAATTGCTTGTCGCGGCTTTGAATCGCGCTCAACATATGGTTAAAATCATCGACCAGCAAACCCACTTCATCGTTGTATAAGCGTTGGGCGCGCAAAGCATAATCTTGTTGTTCTGACACCGCACGGCTGATTTTGGCCAAGTTGAGAATGGGTTCGGTGATGATGCGTTGTAGGCGCAATGACAAGAAAAAAACCAATAACACCATGAAAACAATGATAATAGCCACCATTAAGCCGTAATCGTATAAGCGTTCATAAATGTCCCGCAAACTCATGACCACCAATACCCGCCCCAACACTTCATCGCCTTTAACGATGGGTTCGCTGTGTACCAAATGGTTTTGCGGTAAATCCAATCCTGTTTTTAATGTGGCAGGGGTGAATTGGTCATAACTGTTTAATACGCTGATAATCGCTTGTTTTTGTTGTTGATTGAGTGCTTGTAATCCTGTGTTTAACGCCTTGCGCAAGGCTTCATCCATTTCATGGCTCAAATAAAACACGTCTTGGCTGGCTAAAAAAGCGTTTAATAATTCATGCTCAGCCCATTCAAATTGAGCCGCTTGGGTGGCCAATAAACGATAAATCTCTTGTTTAAGCTGTTTATATTGCTGTTGTTGTTTGATCGTGCGGTAATGATAGCGGATCAGCAGTTCATTTTTGGTATTAAACACATACGCCCATAAGGTGCGCGGGTCAGCGCGTAAAGCGGACAAAGCAATGCCCATTTCAAGTTGGTCGTTAAACGCCATGGTGGAAATCAAATTGATGGCGGTGATGCTGGTTTTCACTTTAATATTGCGATAAGTGCTTTGGTACAATATCCATAAATCATTGCCCACAAAAGCAAAACTGCTGAGGATTAAACTGATGAGCGTCACCCATAAGATGATGCTGGTCATTTTGAATTGAATAGAGCGGTTTTTAAACTTTAACATAGCGGTTACTTTGTTTATCGGTGAATAAAATGGCTGGCTCAACCTTTATCGCCGTCTTGTCTATTATAGTCTGTCCAATGGATTTTATTGTTATCTAAATTATTTTGCCAGTTTAGACAGTTGTGAGCTGAGCTTCACCCCCGCTTGCTTAACCGCTGCGTGGTTAATCGCAAATTGCCCTTTGGCATTGATGAAATTAATCATACCACCCAGTTGTAAAAAAGCAGACGTTTCACCTACCGTTAAAACACCTAGACCTACCGCTGATAGTAAATTTTTAATTTGATTAGGGTTAATATCTTTATTGATAAACAACAAATCACAGACTGAAATTTTCTGCAAGCCAGCAATATTGTGTAATCTCAATTTTTTACCGTCAATATATTTGTTTTGCACAATAGACAGCAATGTATTTTCAAACGGATTGGGTTCATAAACACACAGATTAACCACTTTTTTGGGCGGCCAATGGGTAAATTGCGCGATACGGTATAATTTTTGTGCTTTTGTTTGATATTCTTCGCTGGTCATGGCATACAGGTTTTGCCCCGAAAGCGCAGAAATTACGCCAATGAAGCAACCGCTCAACACCAACACCCTGATTTTTTGTGCAAAAATATTCGCAACAAAATTTAAATCCTGTCGTTTAGCGGCGGATGTATTGTTTATTGCCTGACTTTTTTGCATAATAATAAGATTGACTGAAAAAGTTTTTAATAAAAATTAAACACTTGGCTAATCTAAAGCTTGATTTGTGATTCTAAATGCAGGAATAAACATGTCTATCCGCACACTGTATGATAAACTTTGGGATGCACATCTTGTGCAAACGCAACAAGAGGGTACCGCATTATTGTATATTGACCGCCATTTAATTCATGAAGTCACCTCGCCTCAAGCCTTTGAAGGCTTGCGCCTCAACCAGCGTCCATTATGGCGAAGTGAATGCAATTTAGCCACACCTGACCATAATATCCCCACCCACAATCGCCGTGCGGGCATTAGCGACCCCATCGCCCACCGCCAAGTGGCCACTTTACACCAAAATTGTATGGATTTTAATATTATTGAATTCACCATGGACGACCCGCGCCAAGGCATTGTTCACGTCATCGGCCCCGAACAAGGCGCAACCTTGCCCGGCATGACCGTGGTTTGTGGCGATTCACACACCTCCACCCATGGCGCGCTGGGTGCGTTGGCCTTCGGCATAGGCACGTCCGAAGTTGAACATGTATTGGCCACGCAATGTTTATTGCAAAAAAAATCAAAAAATATGTTGATTAAAATCAACGGCATGGCCGCTACCAACGTCAGTGCCAAAGACCTCATTTTAGCCATTATCGCTCAAATTGGCACGGCAGGCGGCACAGGCCATGCGATTGAATTTGCGGGCGAAGCGATTGAAACCTTATCCATTGAAGGGCGGATGACGGTGTGCAACATGGCGATTGAAGCGGGGGCGCGTGCGGGCATGGTGGCGGTTGATGCCAAAACCATCGCCTATGTCAAAGGCCGCCCTTATGCCCCACAAGGCACAATGTGGGACAAAGCCATGGCTTATTGGCACACTTTACACAGCGATGTCGGTGCCGTGTTTGACCGTGTGATTGAATTAGATGCCAGGCAAATTAAACCGCAAATCACATGGGGAACGTCGCCTGAAATGGTGATTGCTTTTGATGAACGCATTCCCAATCCTGATGATGAACGCGACGCGGTCAAAGCCGATGGTATGCGCCAAGCCTTGGCTTATATGGGTTTAACCGCCAAACAAAAAATGCTGGATATTCCTATAGATAAAGTATTCATCGGTTCGTGTACCAATTCGCGCATTGAAGATTTACGCGCTGCCGCCGCCGTGATTCAAGGTCGCAAGCGCGCCGCCAATGTCAAACAAGTGTGGGTGGTGCCGGGATCGGGCTTGGTCAAGCAACAGGCAGAGCATGAAGGTTTGGATAAAATTTTTTTGGCGGCGGGGTTTGAATGGCGCGAATCGGGTTGTTCGATGTGTTTGGCCATGAACGCTGATCGCTTGGCACCGCAAGAACGTTGTGCATCCACCTCCAACCGCAATTTTGAAGGCCGCCAAGGCAAAGGCGGACGCACCCATTTGGTCAGCCCCGCCACCGCTGTTGCCACGGCGATTGCCGGCCACTTTTGTGCCGCCTTATGAGGTCACTTTTTGATTGGAGCGTCTACCAACGGTTATGCGCAGTGCTGGCACTGCTGCTGTTGTTGTGGCTGTGCGTGTATTGGGCGTTATGACGGCGATGATTAAATTGGTCAATTTGACCGTTTGCTACCAACGCCATCCTGCGGTGCATCATGTATCGGGTGAATTTTTAAGCGGTTCACTGACGGCCATCGTTGGCCCCAACGGGGCGGGCAAAAGCACATTGTTGCACGCCATCATGGGTTTGTTGCCGTTGCAACAAGGGCAAATCATCCACCAATTGGATAAACAGCACATCGCTTATTTGGCACAACAAACCCGCGTCAACCGCCAATTTCCGTTATCGGTGCTGGACACTGTCAACCAAGGCCATTGGCAAAAACTGGGCTTGAGCCAAAAACTCAGCGCGGCACAACAAACGGCCAGTTTAGCGGCACTGAATGCAGTGGGTTTGGCAGGTTTTGCACAACGGCAAGTCAACAGCTTGTCCAGCGGCCAATTCCAGCGCGTGTTGTTTGCCCGCATCATTGCGCAAGATTGTCCGTTGATCTTATTGGATGAACCGTTTAATGCGGTTGATGCGCGCACCACCCACGATTTAATCAGCGTCATTCAAGTGTGGTCAGCCCAAGGGCGCACGGTGATTGCGGTGTTGCATGATTTTGATCAAGTGCGCCAACACTTTCCACACGCTTTACTGCTGGCGCGTGAAGTATTGGCTTGGGGTGAAAGCCATGATGTGTTGAGCGCGGACAATTTGCGCCGTGCCAAAGCGATGGCTGAAAGTTGGGATGAACAAGCACGGGTGTGTTTGCGTTGACGCAACGGCTTATCGGTAATCCTATAGGTGCTTGAGATTTTTATTCACCAACTGTACCCGTTGATTTTTTTGGTTATAACCTGAATGCTCAACAATTTGATGGGCTAAATCTTGTTGGCTGTCGGCGGCCACGGTGGTGGTGTATTCTACGGTGCGATAATCATGCAATTGAGCGTTTAATTCGCTGTAAAAATCAACATCACCTGCATAACTGCGGCGCACTTCAACGTTAATGGGCTGTTGACGGTAGTTGTGAATCCGCTGTTGATAAAAAATTTGCTCATCCCAACCCGCCACTTGGCTGTTGAAGTCGAATTTAAGGCCGCCGTTGACTTTTTTATAAACCGTGCCGTTGCCCAATTGCATCCAAAGGTTGTCGCGGTCAACCCTTTGTTTAATCAGCTCAAATTTAACTTCTGGGTCTTGGCCTAAATTCAGTTCAAACTGCTCGCCCATGGGGATGTATTTTAAGTTTTGCTGGGTTAAATACTGCAAACCTGATTTTCCACCGTCGTGCAATACATTGATTTGTCCTTCGGGCAAGGGCGTTAAACCCAGTTGGCTGTCTTTGTCGTTGCGCAACACATATAAACGTGCCAAATAATCGCCGTATTCAGCCAAACGATAACGATATTCCACGCGCAACGGCACCTTGTCTTGTTCAAAACTGCGCAAGCGTTTTTTCCATGTGTTTTTAATGGTTTCGGTGCCTTCGATGGTGTAAATGAAATATTCGCCCAAACCCTGTTTTTCAATCGCCTTGGGCGCATCCACCGCCGCGCCCGCTTCAGCGACTTCTCCCATCACCATCGGCGCAGGTGCGGCCATCATGTCATCGGCTTCGCGCATTTCGCGTTGCACGGCTTGGCTTTTTAATTGCGCCCACTGTTGTTCACTGGCGTTTTGTGCCAAGGCTTTGATTTCTTCGACTAAATTGATTTCACCAATCACCAACCGCACTTGGGCATTTTCATAATCTTCACCCGAATCATTGGCCACTTGAACAAAACTTTGCAATTGACCGTGGGTTTCAGCGGTGTTGCTGATCAACACATAATCGGCTTGCCAGTGAATGCCTGACGTAAAATAGCTGATTTCCACTTGGGCATCCCCTTGATGTTGGCTGTTGATGTGCCAATACAGCATATTGGGCTTGTCATGGGGATAAGTGGTTTCGATAATGTCCAATTGTTCTTGGTGGTTGAGAAATGCCACAGACACAGAACTGGGGTCAATTAAGGTGTTGTGCCAAGAAAATTGCAACGGATTCAACCCTTGTTTAAAGCTCAAAGTGCGCGTTTCTCGCACCAAAGTCAAATCTTCGGCATTGTAAATGGTCAATTGAATGCCTTCGCGGGCAGGCACGGTGGATAAATCAATATTGCTGGCCGACAGCGGTAAAGCCATGGCCCATAACAGCAAGCAAAGCAAACGCATGATGAAAACCTCAACGGTGGGTTATAATGGCGCATAGTAGCGAACTTAATCGCTTGGGTAAAGTCATCTGGAGGCGAAAATGGCGACGGATAAAATTAAACTGAATTTCCCGTTCAAGGCTTTTGTTCCTATATTATCAGAAATCCCCATCCTTTATGGCGGGGAGGATGTCAACGACCAACCTATTGCCTGTTGCTTGAGAAATATAACCTCATAGGAGAGAAACCATGTTTAATTACACCCCAGCAGATGATTTATTGCATGACCGTGTGATTTTAGTCACAGGTGCGGGCGCAGGCATTGGCCGCACAGCGGCTTATTTTTATGCCAAATACGGCGCAACCGTGATTTTGCTTGGCCGCACCATCCGCAAATTAGAAAGCATTTATGATGAAATCGAAGCGGCAGGCTACAGCCAAGCGGCGATTTATCCGATGAACCTTGAAGGCGCAACCCCCAAAGATTACCGCGATTTGGCGGATAATCTACACCACGAATTTGGCCGATTGGACGGGATTTTGCACAACGCGGCGATTTTGGGCAGTTTAACCCCGTTGGCGCACTACGACATTGAACAATGGTATCGGGTGATGCAGGTTAATTGTCACGCGCCGTTTATGCTCACCCAAGCGTGTTTGGGTCTGCTCAAACAAAGCGAAGATGCCGCCTGTGTGTTCACTTCCGATTGCGTGGCACGCCAAGGCAAAGCGTATTGGGGTGCATATGGCGCGGCCAAAGCGGCGATGAATAATTTAATGCAATGCTGGGCCGATGAACTGGAAATCAACACCCACATCCGCGTCAACAGCATTGAGCCGTATCCCGTGCCAACCGCGTTGCGGTTGCAAGCCTTCCCCGGTGAAGATGATAAAAGTTTGCCCAGCGTTGCCAGCTTGATGAACGCCTATTTGTATTTAATCGGCCCTGACAGCCAAACCATCCATGGCAAAATTTTATGGCTCAACGGCAACGATGTGGAACTGAAAGGCTAACACGCCACGCGGCGGATAACCGTGCCAACCCCTGCATCGGTCAAAATTTCCAGCAACACCGCGTGTTGCACCCGACCATCAATGATGTGCGCGCTGTTCACGCCCGCGTGAACGGCATCCAGCGCACTTTTAATTTTGGGCAACATGCCGCTGTGAATCACACCTTGTTCAATTAATTCATCCACTTGCACTTCTGTCAACCCTGTCAACACCTGCCCATTTTCATCCAATAAACCTGCAGTGTTGGTCAATAAAATCAATTTTTCTGCGTTCAAGGCGGCGGCCAATTGACAGGCGACCAAATCGGCGTTGATGTTATAGGCATGGCCGTCTTCACCCACGCCAATCGGCGCGATGACGGGAATAAAATCCGCGCTGTCTAGCGTGTTGATCAACGTGGTGTCAATCGTCGTCACTTCGCCGACATGGCCGATGTCAATGATTTCAGAGGTTTGCATTTCAGGCAGGTGGTCATCAAACGTCAGCTTTTTGGCGCGAATAAAACCACCGTCTTTGCCCGTCAAACCGACCGCATGGCCGCCGTGGCGATTAATCAGATTGACGATGTCTTTGTTGACCAAACCGCCCAACACCATTTCCACCACGTCCATGGTTTCGCTGTCGGTGACGCGCATCCCGCGAAAAAATTCGGATTCTTTGCCCAACCGCTTGAGCAACTGGCCAATTTGCGGCCCGCCGCCGTGGACGATGACAGGATTGATGCCGACCAGTTTCATCAATGCGACATCACGGGCAAAGCTGTTTTTCAAAGCTTCGTCCACCATCGCATTGCCGCCGTATTTGATCACAAAGGTTTTACCCCTGAATTGGCGAATATACGGCAAAGCTTCGGTCAACACTTTAGCGATGTTCAAAGCATGGCTTAACTCAAGAGTCATCAGGTGTCCTTTGTGAAAACTTAAGGGATGGCGACCACGTCCAATAAACGTTCAATAAAATCGTGGCTGTTGATGCCATCGGCTTCGAGCAACGCCGATTGCACTTTGGCGGGTGCGCGGTTGATTTCATCGGCCAGCAATAAATTGTGGAACAAAGGCCCAGCGCGAAATTCAAATTCACGCGCATCTTGGCGATAAATATCGGTGCCGATTAAATCCGAAGGCAATAAATCGGGCGTGAATTGAATGCGGTGAAAATCGCCTTCCATGGCTTCCCCCAACGCTTTAACCACCGTGGTTTTGGCCAAACCGGGCATCCCTTCAATCAACACATGGCCGTTGGCCAACAAAGCGACCAACAGGCCGTCAATCAACGGTTGTTGGCCGATCACCCGCTGGCTGATGTGTTGGCGCAAAGGTTCAAAAATTTTGCTGTTCATGATCAGACATTAAAACGAAAGTGCATCACATCGCCATCTTGGACGACATAGTCTTTGCCTTCCAACCGCCATTTGCCCGCTTCTTTCGCGCCCACTTCGCCGTGATAACGGACAAAATCATCATAAGCAATGACTTCGGCGCGAATAAAACCGCGTTCAAAATCGGTGTGAATCACCGCCGCCGCTTTGGGCGCGGTCAAACCGATGTCAATCGTCCATGCCCGCGCTTCTTTGGGGCCTGCGGTAAAATAAGTGTGCAAATTCAACAAGCGATAACTGGCATGAATCACGCGGTCTAAACCCGCTTCAACCAAGCCCATATCCGCCAGAAACTCTTGTTTTTCTTCAGGATTTAAACCAATCAATTCCGCTTCAGTGGCCGCACACACCGCCACCAGTTGGGCGTTTTCTGCTTGAGCCAAGGCTTGTACTTGGTTCAACCAAGGGTTGTTGGCAAAACCGTCTTCGGCGACATTGGCGATGTATAAGGTCGGTTTGGCACTGAGCAAATGCAGGCCATATAAACAGGCACTTTCTTCTGCGCCATAGGCCATGCTGCGAATTGGTTTGCCTGCGTCCAGCCACGCCAGTGCGCGTTCAAACAAGGCTTTTTGCGCCAACGCGGTTTTATCGCCCCCTTTGCTGTTTTTACTGGCGCGTGCAATGGCGCGTTCCACGGTGTCCATGTCGGCCAGCATCAGTTCGGTGTTGATGACTTCAATATCGTCCAGCGGGTTGATTTTGCCCGCGACATGTACGATGTCATCGTTGGCAAAACAGCGCACCACATGGGCAATCGCTTGGGTTTCGCGGATGTTGGCCAAAAATTGGTTGCCCAAGCCTTCGCCTTTGGACGCGCCTGCCACCAAACCCGCAATATCGACAAATTCCATGGGGGCGGGGATGATTTTTTTTGAACCTGCGATTTTTGCCAACGCTTCCAAGCGTTTGTCAGGCACTGAAACAATGCCAATGTTGGGGTCTATGGTGCAAAATGGGTAGTTTTCCGCTTGAATGCCCGCTTCGGTTAAGGCGTTGAATAAAGTGGATTTTCCTACGTTGGGTAAGCCGACAATGCCGCATTTGACCATGGTTCTATCCTCTGTGTAAAAAGTTCATCGCTTGCGCCAGTTGCCCTGTCAAAACCTGCGGCAACACCGCCAAGCTGTGGTTTATCGCCGTTTCAATTTGATTTTTTTCATCAAGGCTGGGCGGGTTAAGCACATAGTTGACCATTTGTTTGCTGTCGCTGGGTCGCCCCACGCCCAAACGCAGGCGTAAAAATTCATTGCGGGCGGTGCGGTTGATGATGTCGCGCAAACCATTGTGGCCGCCGTGACCCCCGCCGCGTTTGAGTTTGGCCGTGCCTGCGGGTAAATCAATGTCATCATGCACCACCAGCATGTGTTCAATCGGTATGCGATAAAACGCCAACAACGCTTGCACGGCTTGGCCACTGCGGTTCATGAAAGTTTCGGGTTTGAGCAAATGCACGCCGCTTGTTTGGGCATAGAAGCCAAAAAACTTTTTTTCCAAGCGAAAGCTGAGCCGTTGTTGTACGGCCAAGGAATCCAACAGCCAAAAACCGACATTGTGGCGGGTGGCTTGGTAGTTCGCGCCAATATTGCCTAAACCGATGATACAGGTGATGGGTTCTGACATGGTGATGGACAGGCTGGGTTTGACCCCAGCCCAATGGCTTAACGGCCTTTGAGTTTGACCACAGTGGAAACAGGTAAATCATTGTTGCTGCCTTTGCGCAGGCCACGGATGCGAACGCCTTTAGGCAAGACGATGTCGGACAAGTGCAAAATTTTGCCTAAATGAACATCGGCCATGTCAACTTCAATATATTCAGGCAAATCATTGGCCGAACAACTGACTTTAACGCCGTTTATGCGGTGGGAAATGAGACCGCCGTCTTGTTTCACCCCAATGCACGCGATTTCATTGGTAAAATGGAACGGTACATACACAATAACCGCATTTTCGTCATCGATGCGTTGGAAATCTGCGTGTAAAATCTGCGGTTTATAAGGGTGGCGTTGTAAATCTTTTAACATCACATGCTCGCTGTTGCCTTCAATATCCAAATTTAAAATACTGGAATAAAAGGCTTCATTGTCCAATTGATGGAGAAACTTGATATGGTCAATACTCAAATTCATAGAAGCTTGATTGCCCCCATAAACCACGGCAGGAAACAGCCCAGCTTGACGCAGGCGGCGGCTCGCACCTTTCCCCATGTCGTCCCGCAGGCGGGCTTTAACTGTAAATGTACTCATGAAACGACTCCTTTACATCGTTTTTGCGGCGATAATCGCCAAAAATACCCCATCCGCGACCAAACGGGGTGGTTAATCTTGAATAAACAATTCACTGACCGATTCTTCAGCGTGAATACGGCGCATGGTTTCAGCCAACATGCTGGCGATACTTAACTGGCGGATTTTATTACAATGTTTAGCCGATTCGTTTAAACGAATGGTGTTGGTCACCACCAATTCATCCAATTCAGAATGATTGATATTGTCAATGGCCGCGCCCGATAACACAGGATGGGTACAATAGGCTTTGACTGCTTTTGCCCCATGTTTTTTCAAGGCGCGAGCCGCCGCACACAAGGTGCCTGCGGTGTCAACCAAATCATCGACAATCAAACAGGTGCGGTTTTTCACATCTCCGATGATGTGCATGATTTTCGCCTCATTCGGGCGGGGGCGGCGTTTGTCGATAATCGCCAGTTCAGTGTCTAAATATTTGGCCATTGCACGGGCGCGCACCACGCCACCGACATCGGGCGAAACCACCATCAAATTGCTTACCTTTTGATTTTCTTTAATATCATGGAATAAAATCGGGGAAGCATAAATATTGTCAACAGGAATATCAAAATAGCCTTGGATTTGGTCAGCGTGCAAATCCATGGTCAAAACCCTGTCCACACCCACCGCTGAAATCATATTGGCCACCACTTTGGCGGTGATGGGAACCCGCGCTGAACGGCTGCGCCGATCTTGGCGTGAATAGCCCAAATACGGCACCACTGCGGTGATGCGGGCGGCAGAAGCGCGGCGGGCGGCATCGGCCAACACCAGCAGTTCCATTAAATGGTCATTGGTGGGCGCACTGGTGGGCTGTAAAATAAAAACGTCATTGCCGCGTAAATTTTCTAAAATTTCAACCATGACCTCGCCATCACTGAAACGACCGACGTGGGCTTGTCCTAGGCTTAAATTGAGATGCTGGGCAACGGCTTGTGCGAGATTCGGGTTAGAATTTCCCGAAAATATCATCATCCGATTTTTAGACACACGGATTCCTAATGACTGATGGATAGAGAGGCTGGATTAAAATCCGAAGAAAAATGGCTGGGATACTAGGATTCGAACCTAGGAATGCAGGGATCAAAACCCTGTGCCTTACCGCTTGGCGATATCCCAACAACTGTTTGCAGGCGAACGGTTTAAACCTTGTGTGACCCAAGCCGTCCATGAGACAGGAACACACTTTAATGCAGATTGCGCGGCAAGTCTACTGGAAAACGGCGCGAAAACACAAGCCCCCGTTCCCGTCAATTTTGCTGGCGCAAATTGACCCAACCATGCCAAAGCATCTGCCACTGCTGGATAGTCTTCACACACGACAGTTTGACAATCGTTCTTGACCTGCCCTGCAAGAAAGGCGCGTATTGTGATACTTTTTGTATCGCGTGTCAATTTTTTTTTTGCAAAAATTTCACGTGTATTCACTCGACATTGCGGATACAGCACCAAATACCAAGGCTCAGGCAAATCAATGGGTTGCAACTGTTCGCCCACGCCTTCAGCCCAGGCCGCATGACCGTGAACAAACACAGGCACATCCGCACCCAAAGTCAAACCCAAGGCCATCAGTTTTTCCACTGAAAAACCAAGATGCCACAACTGATTCAACGCCAACAAAGTTGTGGCCGCATCCGAACTGCCGCCGCCCAAACCCGCGCCTGTTGGAATGTTTTTTTGCACCACAATACACACCCCACGTTTAGCCGTCGCATACTGTTGCAACAAAGTGGCGGCTTTAAAAACCAAATCTTGGGTCATCGGCCATGTTGCCTGTGGATTTTCCACCACAATTTTATCGTCATCGCCCACACTAAAATGCAATTCATCAGCTAAATCAATGAATTGAAACACTGTTTGCAACAAGTGATAGCCATCAGCGCGTTGACCTGTGATGTGCAAAAACAAATTCAATTTGGCTGGGGCAAGTGCATGATAAACCATAAAATTCTCGGCTGGTGCGCTAAAAGTGGGTATTTTTTAATCCGCCATTGTGACACGATAATCCCTGATTCAGCCAACGAAAAATCGAAATGGCGCATGAGGCTCGCTTATACACCTTATGGGTTACGGTTTTATTGTAGAAGTCAGCTATACAACAATAGGTGAAAATGATAAACTCTTGCTTAAACATTTTCAGAAGGAGATTTTTATGAAACGTTGTGCTTTAGCGGTTAGCATTGCCTTATCGCTGGGTTTAAATGCGAATGCCGCCACTTTAGAGCTAGAAAACAGAGCAACTTGGGATACCATCATTACAGGTGCAACTGATTTCGCACGCTTTGGAAATGCAATGGTCGCGGGGGATTTCAACGCCGATGGAAAACCTGATTTGGCAGTGGCTTCTCGTGAAGAAGATTCACCACGAGGAATTTTAAATGTCGGGGCGGTTTCTCTGTTCTTTGGAGGAACAACCTTTCAAACCCTTAAAAGCCTGTCCACTGATTCAGCAGGAAATAGTTTGAGCAATGCCAATGCAACCATCTTCGGTTCTGAAGAGAATGAATATGTGGGCGATGTATTAGCGGTTGGGGATTTTGACGGTGATAAAAAAGATGATTTGATTATCGCCGCTCAAAAGAATGGAAATTATGAAACCAATAAAATTTACATTTTCTATGGTGGAAGTGATTTCAAAACTAACATGACCACTAATAATGCACAAACTGTTTTAAAACCCACAAAGTTGCACGTTTCTGGTATTGCAACGGGTGATTTGAACGGTGATGATGTTGATGATATTGCGATTGCCGATGACTATAACAACAAAGTCTATGTTGTGTATGGAAGTACAACCCGTAAAACAGGAACAATTGATTTAAATACAACTTCTGATTCAATCATTAGTCGTAAAAGCATCGATGCTGTAAAGATTGCAAGTGTAGCAATTGGTGATTTAAATGGCGATGGTAAGAAAGAATTAGCCATTGGTGTTCCCAGAGAGAACTTTTCTAGTAGTTTAACAGAAACTGGAAAAATCTTTCTCCGCAAAGGAACGGGGAGTGCATTACCTAATACCATTGATTTAGATTCTGAAATGGGTACGACTATTTCTGGCGGTTATAAAAGAGAATATCTCGGCAATAGTTTGTATGATGGTAAGTACATGAATAGCATGATATTTAGCGATGTCAACGGTGACGGAATTGCTGATTTTATTATGGGTTCATCTATAGCAGATCAAGAAAGCATGACGAGCAGCAGTGGCACTGGAAAAGTTCAAGTTTATTTTGGAAGAACTAACTTACCAACAACCATTGATTTGTTTGATCAATTTGATTTGAAAATGACCGTGTATGACATTGACAAAACCTATTTAGGCGCAAGTGTAAAAGCAGCGGATTTAAACGGTGACGGCATTAACGATATTATTATGAGTGCGCCCAATGCTGGAATGAGTGCGCATACCAGTGGTTGGGTTTATGTGGTGTATGGGAAGAAAAATGTTTCTCAAACCACCATTGAATTAAACAAATCTGCGGATTTGATCATTAAAGCACCCGACCCTATTCATGATTTAGCGGGCGCAAGTTATGGACAAACTTTAGCGATTGGAGATTTTGATGGCGATGGCAAACCCGATTTAGTGGGTGGTGCAGCGACAGGTTATTATTTGGGTGGTGTTGCAAAAGGTTATGCCTTAATGATTTCAAATCCGGTTGCAAGAGGATCCACTCCAACTGCCCCTGTTTATTCAGGAATTTTAGAACAAGTGGGTGGTCGTTTAGTGATAACAATTCCTTCTGTAAAAGTGGTTAATTACGTTGCACCTTTAACGGTAAGCTTTAAACTCTTTGTTGATCTGCCAAAGGTTACACTTGATCCTTCAAGTTTAGTCATGACAGGGGCTGCAGAAAGTAGTAATCCAGCCATTGTAGATTTGGGAACAACGCCTTATGAATTGCGGATTCCATTGCTCAAATTTGGCGATGTAAGTTATTTAGTCAATCTAACCAGTTCAGATTTAAGTTCCTTTAATGTAACTGTGGTTGATCCTCGTTAATCTTGTTTAATTTTAGCCCGTAGGTCGCATAGTTCGTAAGGTGCATGAGTGATGGCATCATGCGCCATTAGGGACTATCCTAATATGTTGTATTGTCATGTGATACATCTGCAACATATTGATCCACAAGCCTTATGTTGATAAAGCCTGTGACGACAGAGCCTAGGGAATTAACACAGTGTTGTGTGCCAAAGGTGCGGTTTGGGGATAGTCCAAGGTAAAATGCAGGCCTCGGCTTTCTTTGCGAATCAAAGCTGATCGGATGATTAAATCAGCGACCACCACCAAATTGCGCAATTCAATCAAATCGTTGCTGACGCGGAAATGGCTATAATATTCATCAATTTCGCGCAACAATAAATCCACGCGGTGTTTGGCGCGTTGCAAGCGTTTGGTGGTGCGTACGATGCCGACATAATCCCACATAAAGCGGCGCAGTTCGTCCCAATTGTGCGAAACCACCACTTCTTCATCGGAATCGGTGACGCGGCTGGTATCCCACAGGGGTAAATCGGTGGGCATAGGTGTTTGTTCAAGTTGGGTTTTGATGGTGTCGGCAGCGGCTTTTCCAAATACCAAGCATTCCAGCAGTGAGTTGCTGGCCATGCGGTTGGCACCGTGTAAGCCTGTGAACGCCACTTCACCGATGGCAAACAAGCCGTTGATGTCGGTTTGGCCTGTGGTGTTGGTCATCACGCCGCCACAGGTGTAATGCGCCGCTGGCACCACGGGCAAGGGTTCGCGGGTCATGTCCATGCCCCATTGCAAACAGCTTTCATAAATCATGGGGAAGTGGCTTTTGACGAATTCAGCGGGTTTGTGGCTGATGTCAAGCAACACATGTTCCGCGCCCAAGCGTTTCATTTCGTGGTCGATGGCGCGGGCAACAATATCACGCGGGGCCAATTCGCCGCGTGGGTCAAAACGGTGCATAAAGGGTTGACCGTTGGGCAACAACAGCCGTCCGCCTTCGCCGCGCACCGCTTCGGAAATCAGAAATGATTTGGCTTCGGAGTGGTATAAACAAGTGGGGTGAAATTGGATAAATTCCATGTTGGCCACGCGACAACCCGCCCGCCACGCCATGGCAATGCCGTCACCTGTGGCGGTGTCGGGATTGCTGGTGTAAAGATAAACCTTGCCCGCGCCGCCTGTGGCTAAAATCACAAATTTGGCTTTAATCGGTATCACTTCATCATTCTTTTTGTCCAGCGCATAAACGCCAACACAACGGTTGCCCGCCAAACCCAATTTTTGGCTGGTGATGAGGTCAATGACCAGATAATGCGCCAATACGTCGATATTGGCTTGATTTAACACCTGCTCTTGCAGGCTTTCGGACACTGCGCGCCCTGTGGCATCGGCGGCGTGAATCACCCGACGGTGGCTGTGGCCGCCTTCGCGGGTCAAATGGTATTCTCCGTTTTCTTGACTGAAAGCCACGCCGCGTTCAATCAAAGTTTGAATGCTTTTTGCCCCTTGGGAAACGACAAAATCCACCACCGCTTTATCGCACAAGCCCGCGCCTGCGTTTAAGGTGTCGTCGCTGTGGGTTTGCAAGGAATCGCGTTGATCCAATACCGCAGAAATGCCCCCTTGGGCGTGCAAAGTTGAACCTGAGCTTAATGCTTGTTTGGACAATAAACCGATGTGTGCCACTTGCGCCAAATCCAAAGCCAATGTCAGCCCTGCCGCGCCACTGCCGATTATCAATACATCATAAGCTTTTGTTTTCATTGCTATTATCCAAGTTTATTAACCCACAGTTGCAAGCCTTTTAAAACGTTCACGCTTTACATCAGGCGACACGTTTTTTATTATAACCGCTTTCCTCCCCTTTTTTTTAGAGAATTTAAGGGCATCCCATGTTAAAAACCTCTTTTTTGGCCATACACTGGCCATCCATCGCACAACACATCAGCGATTGCACCCATCGCCGCTTTGTTTGCACCCAACAACAGGCCGTCGGCGGCGGTTGTATCAACCAAGCCTGTCTCATCAGCGATGGCGAACAACGGTTTTTTGTCAAACTCAATCAAGCGGCGTTATTGCCCATGTTCGTTTCCGAAGCGGCAGGTTTGCAAGCCATGGCGGCAACGCAAACCCTTGATGTGCCGCAAGTGATTTGTTATGGTATGGCCAAGAACCACACGTATTTGGTGTTGAGCGCGTTTGAAACAGGTAACAACAGCCGTGCCGCGATGCGCGTATTCGGCCAACAACTGGCGATGATGCACCGCCACACCCAAAGCCAATTTGGCTGGTCGCAAAACAACACCCTCGGTATAACGCCACAAATCAACACCTTATGCGATGTGTGGCTGGATTTTTGGCGTGAACAGCGGTTGCGTTTTCAGTTGGATTTGGCACGTCAGAACGGTTATGGGGGTCAGCTACAACAACAAGGGCAAAAACTGCTGGCCGATTTAGATAAATTTTTTGTGTCTTATCAACCGGTTGCTTCATTACTGCATGGGGATTTATGGGCAGGCAATTTCGCCATCACTTCACAAGGCGCGCCTGTGTTATTTGACCCTGCCACCTATTATGGCGACCGCGAAACCGACATGGCCATGACGGAATTGTTCGGCGGCTTCTCGGCTGATTTTTACCAAGCTTATCAACAAACATGGCCGATGGATGCAGGCTATCAACAGCGCAAACCGTTGTACAACCTGTATCACCTACTCAACCACCTCAATTTATTCGGCGGTGCTTATCTTGGCCAAAGCTTGCGCTTGATTGACCGCCTTGCCAACAGCTGCTCATTCCACTTGACATAAGTGTAAACCCAGTTTTTTTGCTTCTTGCGCCGCTTTGGGTTTGAAAGAGAACGCCACGGTGTGGGCTTTTTCAGCTTGCAACCATGTTTTGGCCGCCCGTTGTAAATCGGCCAAAGTCACGTTTAGCACTTGCTGGCGAAAAGCGCGGCGAATTTCAGGGCTATAGCCTTGAAGCGCGTGGAAAAACGCGGCGCGTGCTTCACCTGCGGGTGAGCTGGGTTGGTCGATTTTCTGCATCACGCCCAAAATCGCTTCTTCCAATGCTTGCGCGCTGTGTTCGGTTTTTTCCAGCCAATTCAAAGCGTTGTCAAATGTGGCCAAGGTTTCGCTCAAACAAGGGTCACGGTAAGAGGAAAACACAAATGAACCGTTGCTGTAATTTGCACCACTGCCATAAGCCCCGCCTTTTTCTCGAATTTCAGTGTGCAAAAAACCGTTGCGCAAGAAATTGCCCAATACTGTCAGCGCGGGGGCATCGGCATGGGTGTAGGCGGGCGCGGCATAGGCTTTGACATTGAAATTGACTTGCACATTGCCTTGCCAAATCTGTTGCTTGGCGGTTAAGGTCAGCGCGGGCTGATACAGCGTGGTTTGTTGGCCTTGGGCGGTTTTGCGCCAATGCGGGGCAATGCTGTCAGCCAGTTGGGTTTGTTGGCTCGCTTCACTGATGACCAATAACCGCCGTGGCATTTCAAGCAAAGCTTGTTGAATTTGTTGCAGTTTTTCGGCAAATGCTTTGACCGTTGCAGGATCGTTCAAGCTGTCATCCAATTGTTTGATACGGCTGATGGCGGCAAAACCTGTCAAATGGTCACTCAACGCATGGGTAACGTTCACTCCGCTCAAAGCCGCCGATTGTGCCAACGCCATGGCGCGTGAATCAATGCTTCGCTCGGTTTTCACGCGGGTGCGTTTGACCAAATCGCGCAAATGTGCCTCTTCATCAAACCGTGGCTGCGTGAAGGTTTGGTGCAACAATGCGGTCATTTGTTCTTGATGGCGCGCCAAGGCTTTGGTGGACAAGGTGAAACGCAAACGGCTGGTTTGTGGGTCATTAACGCCGCTGTCTATTTGATATGCGGCATAAATGCCGCCGCTGATGGCCGATTGCCATTGTTGGGTTTGCAAATAATCGCGTTCACCCACGCCCACTTCGTTGAGATAATCACAATACAGCGGCATTAAAACCAATAAATCATCGCTTAACGGCGGCATATCCAGCACCAAGGTTTGATACACCATGCCGTTGGTGCCTTGGGCATACCACGCAATCGGCATGTCGGCAAGCAGGGAGGACGTGCCTTGGACAATGTGCAAATCGTCTTTGACATCGCGCAACGTGACTTTGGGCAACAATTCGGGGTCGTCTTTGGTTTGTTGTCGCTGTTGTAAAGCCAAACTTTGTTGCACAATGCGTTGTTTGTCGGCTTCGCTCAGATGTTGTTGAATATGCAGCAGTTTTTCTTGTTCGGCTTGCGCTTCTCGTTGCGCCAACTGGGCATCGGGTTGCATCACGCCCAACACCCGATGCGGGTTATTCAATAATTTTTTTTCAATCAATTGTTTAATAAAATCAGGCTGTTGGATGTCTTGGCGCAGGCGAGCGAGAATCGGGTCAATGTCGAGCAATGGCAGTAAATCCGCGCCATATAAACTGGGCGACAGCAAATTAAGCAACCATTGCAACCCATAAGGTATCCGCGTGCCGCTGATTTCGCGTTGTGCCAATTCCAGTTGATGCAACACCGCTTCCAACAGCGCATAAGCCACGCCGTCGCGGGCAATGCCTTGCAAGGTTTCTAAAATAAACGCTTCAATTTTTTCGGCATTTTCTGCCTGACAGCCTTCCAATCCGCAATAAAAACTGATTTCATGGCTTTCGGTTTCGACAAAACACAACGGCGATGGATTTTTGCCCAAATCGGTTTGCTCCAGCGCATAACGCAACGGGGACGCGCTGTTGTCCAACAACACGTTGGCCAATAAAATGGCTTTGAATTTTTCATAGGGGTCTTGGCTTAAACCCCACAACCAGCCCAACACCACATGGGTTTTATGCTCAAGTTTGCGCTCATCGCCGTGGGTTTCCAGCGGATAAAACGCATGAAAGCGTTGTGGCGCAAGATAACGTTGTTCGTTGGCGATGCTAACCGTTTTGTTGGCGGGGGAAAAATGTTGCAACACTTTGTTTTCAAATTGAATTTGATGTTCGCGGGCAGGAATATCACCATAGGTCATAAACACCGCATGGGTCGGGTGGTAATGGCTGGCATGAAAGTCTTTTAATTGCGCGTGGGTTAAATTGGGGATGTCGCTGGGTTCGCCACCGCTGTTGTGATGATAGGTAATGGTTGGAAAAACATGGGCTTGCATGGCGTGCATTAAACGGCGGGTGGTGGAACTCATCGCCCCTTTCATTTCGTTATAGACCACGCCTTTGTAGGTCAATGGGCTGTTGCTGTCATCTGGGGTAGTGAATTCTAAACGGTGGCCTTCTTGGGCAAAATCCAGTTCATCCAAACGGGGGAAAAAGGTCACATCCAAATAAATTGACAATAAGTTATTGAAATCTTTCTTGTTTTGACTGGCAAACGGGTAGGCTGTCCAGTCGCTGCTGGTGAAGGCATTCATGAAGGTGTTGAGCGAACGGCGAATCATCATAAAAAACGGGTCACGCATGGGATAAGCGCGGCTGCCGCACAAACTGGTGTGTTCTAAAATATGTGCAACGCCTGTAGAATCTTGTGGCACGGTTAAAAAACCGACCAAAAACACGTTGTTGTTGTCATCGCTGGCCAAATGGATGTGTTTTGCGCCCGTGTTGCGGTGGTGGTAAATTTCCAAAGTCAGGTTTAAATTGGCAATGAGCTGTTGTTGGATTAAGTCAAAACTGGGTGTCATGTTGTCGTTTCCTGAGGTCAGATTGTGCTGCTGTGGCGATGAAAACTAAGCGGTGGCAATGGTTTGCTCTAACGCAAAAATCAGTGCATCTTCGCGTTGTTGGGCGTTTTTGGGGTAATAATTGCGACGCATACCCACGGCGTGAAAGCCGCATTTTTGATATAAAGCGATGGCAATGTGGTTGGATGCGCGCACTTCTAAATACACCATGGGCGCACGGCTGTGTGCCAATAAGTGCAACAACATTTTGCGCCCCAAACCTTGGCGTTGTTGCGCAGGTTTGACCGCCAAATTGATGATGGAGGCTTCAAGCACTTGTCCTTGGCTTTGTACCACCTGCAATAAGCCATAGGCTTGAATACCTTGGCTATTTTTCCAGACAAAACCGCGATAGGCTTTATGACTCAAACAATCTTGAAAAATTTGGGCTGACCATGGATGGCTGTGTGCTTGGCGTTCTATTGCCATTATTTCAGCCAAATCATGCTTGTGCATGTCATAAAACATGGGTGATGGGTTTGATTTGTATCCAGCTTTGAGCTTGCTTGGCATTGAACCAGCGCGCCAAAAGCAAACCGCAATATAACCCGCCCAGCCCACAAAGGGCAAGGATTAAATCTGATTGCGGCCATGCCCAAAGCACTGCCAACCGTTGATAGCCCAAGGCAAACGCAAACAGCAAAACCAATGGCAATAAATACAACCACATGGCCGCTTTAAGCACTTGTTGTTCGCTGGTGCAAACGTGTACGCTGTCGCCAACGGCCAATTTTTGACCCCATGAATTGTCAGGGCGTTGGCAATGGCTCAGTTGTCGACGGCTTAACCTTTGTTGAAAGCTTTTGTTTAAAATGCCCAACCCACAATCATTTTGATGGCAATGAAGACAACTGTGTTCAGGCACGCTGTCAAGCCAAAGATTATTCGCATCAGTTTTGACGATATAAGCGATTTTTTGCAACAAGGCTAAGCCGCTTTTGGCACAAGCCAGATTTTACGCAACAAAGGATAGAGTTTTTCTTGTTCATCTTGAATGCGATTGAGAACGGTTTCAAACATTTCATTGCTGTCGTTGATAAACGCTTGATGATCTCGAATTTTAAGGGTTTTTTTCTTAAGGTTGCACCATTGGCGGGTGTATTGTTTGAAAATGCGTTTGATTTCCATTGAGCCATTCATAAAATTATGCGCAAGGTTGATCATTTGCGGGTCTGGATGGCTGACCAAATCTTTATAAAAACCACGGTCACCAACCTCTAAGTGATTGGTTACGAAGTCAATATATTCAAAAAACAACGTGCAAGTGATGGTGGTATCACAGATTAAACGGTTTTTAATTAAATAAGACAATACCCGAGAAAGCTCAGCGATTTTATGGTTTTGTTTATTTAACTCATCAAAATCGAGCATGGTCACATCTCCATAGTATAGAGTAGAAGAAAGGAAAAAACTTGATGATTCAAGGCTTAAAACGCCTTGTATAAGGCGGCG
>DYSU01000005.1:0-33921 GCA_020726335.1 Thiomargarita sp.
ACCGACCACGGCAGGGTCAGGAGGGCAAACAATACACTGGTTTTTTTCATGGCGGTTCTCCTCTGAATCTAAATTTAACAGGTGTAAAGTGTGGTTTTTTTCGCCAGTTTTGTCAAAGTTTTTGTGACCTTAGCACTTCGCAATAAATCATGCTGTATCCACACTTTGTTTTATACTATGATGGATATAATTTTGTTGTCGCAAGGAGCGTTTTTTTATGTCAGACCCATCCACTTCGACCCGTCACCCCAGCACGGTGTTGTCATCAACCAGCCCTCCATTGAAACGTTTGTTATATCAAGCACTTAAATATATAAAACGGGCGGGAACGGGCAAAAAAGGCTATTTTTTGGCAGGTATTGCGGCCATCGGCATGGGTTTGTGGCTGACCAGTTTTTATTGGGGACAAGAGCCTGATTTTTTTGATGTGCAAGCCGTCGCCCAGCAACATGCCCATCAAAATGCAGAAAGTGGGAATCAACCGCTGGTGGTTGGCTATGTGTCCACTTATACACTGATTTATTTAACAGAAACTTTGCTCAATAAATCAGGCGGTTATCTGAGTAATGACGTTATGCCACCCAGTGTGATGATGGATGATATGCCCAATTGGGAATTTGGCGTGGTGAAACAAATCCGTGATTTTGCCGAAGCGATGCGCGATGACCTCAGCCGCTCACAATCACAATCACAAGAAGACCGTGACTTGAGCAAAGCCGAGCCACAATTTAAATTTCAGCACAATTCATGGATGATTCCCGCGACAGAAACAGAATATAAACAAGGGGTTAAGAATTTACACGCTTATTTGGAACGCCTCAACCGCCACGATGGCAGTGCGTTGTTTTTTTCGCGTGCCGATAATTTGCGCGATTGGTTCAAAACCGTGGAGAAACGCTTGGGCAGTTTGTCGCAACGCCTCAGTGCCAGCATCAAACAAACCCGTGAAAACACGGACTTGGCGGGCGAAACCCAAGCGGAAAGCTCAAGCACGCCCGAAGACCTGCTGGAATTGAAAACCCCTTGGATAAAAATTGATGATGTGTTTTATGAAGCACGCGGCACGGCGTGGGCATTGTTGCATTTATTGCGTGCCATTGAAGTCGATTTTCGCCCTGTGTTGGAGAACAAAAACGCGTTGGCCAGTTTGCGGCAGATCATCCGTGAATTGGAATCCACTCAAACCACGGTTTGGAGTCCGTTGATTTTGAACGGCAGTGAATTTGGCTTGTTTGCCAACCATTCGTTGGTGATGTCATCGTATATTTCCCGCGCCAACGCCATGATTATTGATTTGCGCAGTCTGTTGGCACAAGGTTGAATATTCCCACAGCATGGCGAATTTTAAAACCCACATCACCACCGCCGCCATCGGCAGCGGCCTGTTAAGCACGTTGTGTTTGGGTGCGGGGATGATTCAAGCCGAACAATTGATTTTATTTTCTGTGTTGGGAACTTTGGGCGGTATTTTGCCCGACATTGATTTGGACCATGCCGCGCCAACCAAGCTGTTGTTCACTGCGCTGGGTTTGTTGACCGCTTTTTTTATGCTCAACAAACAAGCTCCGTTTTATTCCATCATTGAATTGTGGGTATTGGCAGGCTTCAGCTACGCGCTGGTGCGCTATACCGCATGGCAATGGTTCAACGATTTAACCCAGCATCGCGGCATTTTTCATTCACTGGCCAGTGCCTTGTTTTTTTGGTTTTTGACCACCGCTTTGAGCCACCATGTGTTCAATCTCGGTGCATTGGCCGCATGGTTGGCAGGGGCTTTTGTCGCTTATGGATTTCTCATCCATTTGATTTTGGATGAAATTTACAGCGTTGACTTCATCAATAAACGGCTGAAACGTTCGTTTGGAACGGCTTTAAAACCCATTGATTTCAAAAACTTAAGAACCTCTGCGGTCATGCTCATCTGCGTGGTTATCGCGTTTGTCGTCACGCCTTCGCCCCGTGAATTTGGCCGCATGTTGTTCAACCCCAAAACCTATTATAATGTTTCTACTCATTTTTTTCCCAGTGGCACATGGTTTAATTTTTGAATCTACCACAAGCCTGCTAAAATCTGCGCTCCATTGTGAGCCAAAGGAGTCAACCATGTGCGACAGTTGTGGCTGTAACATCACCCCCACCCACGCTGAAAACACCCAAGCCATCACGGTGTTAAGCCATTTATTGGCGGAAAACGACCACACCGCCCAGCACAACCGCGAACATTTTGACCACTATCAGGTGCTGGCCATCAATTTGATGTCTTCCCCCGGTGCGGGCAAAACCGCCTTGCTGGAAGCGACCCTTCAACAATTGGCCAGCGAATTTAACATGGCGGTGATTGAAGGCGATTTAGAAACCGAAAACGATGCCATGCGTATTCGCCAATTGGGGGTTGAAGCGGTGCAAATCACCACAGGCACGGCCTGCCATTTGGATGCGCACATGATTCACCACGCCTTACACGGTTTAGCATTAGAGCCGTTAGACATTGTTTTTATTGAAAATGTCGGCAATTTGGTGTGTCCCGCCTGTTTTGATTTGGGGCAAGACCTGAATGTGATTTTGTTGTCTGTTCCCGAAGGCGACGACAAACCCGCCAAATACCCCGTGATGTTTCGCACCGCTGATTTGGTGGTCATCAGCAAAAGCGATTTGTTGCCGATTTTGGACGATTTTTCATTGGACAAAGCGCAAGCCTATTTGCATGACATCGCTTGTGGCGCGCCCATCATGACGCTTTCGGCCAAGCGACAACTGGGCTTAGAACCATGGTTGGCATGGTTGCGCCAACACGTTAAAGCCAAACAAACAGTGACCGCATGAGCCGCGCCCACGATTGGCTGGCAAAAATTCACGCTTTGCCGCGCCAAAGCAAAGTCAAAATCATGAACGTCTGCGGCGGCCATGAGCGCGCCATCACGCAGGCAGGTTTGCGCACCGCCTTGCCCGATTATCTTGAAATCATCCCCGGCCCCGGTTGCCCCGTCTGCGTTTGCCCCGAAGAAGACGTGTTCAGCGCGATTCAATTGGCTTTGAACGAAGACATCATTTTGCTGGCGTTTGGCGATATGTTGCGCGTACCCGTCAACGTGGGTAAAAACGAAGTTCGCACTTTGGCACAAGCCAAAGCCCAAGGCGCGGATATTCGCCCGATCGCTTCACCCCTCGAAGCACGCGGCAGTGCGTTGCAACAGCCTGATAAAAAAGTGGTTTTTTTTGTTGCGGGTTTTGAAACCACCACTGCGCCTGTGGCGGCCATGTTGTTGGAAGCCGCACCCGCTAATTTATCCTTGTTGTTGTCAGGGCGGTTGACGTGGCCGGCGGTGGCGTTGTTGTTGGCCAGCGAAGACATCGGTTTTGATGCCTTGATCGCCCCCGGTCATGTGTCGGCGGTGATGGGTGCAGAAGAATGGCACAGTGTCGTCGCACAACACCACATCCCGACAGCGGTTGCAGGTTTTTCGCCTGACAGTTTGTTGGCGGCGATCTATTCTGTATTGCGCCAACGCCTTGAAAACCATGTTTTTTTAGACAATTGTTATCCACAAGTGGTGCATCAAGGCGGCAACCGTTGGGCAAAAGCGCAATTGGCGGCGGTGATGGATGTCGTTGATGCCCCGTGGCGTGGCATCGGGGTGATTCCGCGCTCAGGCTTCGCGCTTAAAACCGCTTATGCGGCGCATGATGCACGGCTGTTGTTTCCCTCGTATGCCGATGCCAGCCGCCGCCGTGCAGGGCAAATGCCCGCAGGTTGTGATTGTGCCAAAGTGGTATTGGGCAAACGTTACCCCAATCAATGTGCGTTGTTTGGTCAGGCTTGTACTCCACGCAACCCAATCGGCCCTTGCATGGTGTCGGATGAAGGTGCGTGTCGCATTTGGTGGTCAGCGGGTTTGCGCCATCACTTGGCCGTTTAAAATGTCCAAATAGCTTTTCACGCCTTGCGCCACAGAATGAAAGGGCTGGTCATAGCCTGTGGCGCGCAACGCACGGATGTCCGCTTGGGTAAAGCTTTGATAACGCCCCATTAAATGCGCAGGAAACGGAATATATTCAATTTTACCGCGCCCATGCCAAGCCAACACCGCACGCGCCACCTCGTTGAAACTTTGCGCTTGTCCTGTGCCTAAATTGAAAATGCCCGATTTTTCAGGATGTTGCAGAAACCATACATTAACCGCCACCGCGTCAGCCACATAAACGAAATCGCGTTGTTGTTCGCCATCACCATAGCCGTCACAGCCTTGAAACAAGCGCACCACCCCGCTTTCTTTCACTTGTTGATTGAAATGAAATGCGACGCTGGCCATCGTGCCTTTGTGCTGTTCACGCGCCCCATAGACATTGAAATAGCGAAAACCAACCACTT
Organism: Thiomargarita sp.; assembly: GCA_020726335.1. Taxonomy (GTDB): domain Bacteria; phylum Pseudomonadota; class Gammaproteobacteria; order Beggiatoales; family Beggiatoaceae; genus DYSU01. The sequence continues at coordinate 4,370 of DYSU01000005.1, forward strand.
GCGATCCAACGCTGGGCAACAGGCGGCGCACATATTGGTCAAATTGAAATTTTGAATAGGCGTACATGTTGATGGGTTTTTCATGGCGCAGGTCTTCTTTGAACACCGTGCCATCGCCATAAACAGACGCGCTGGAGGCGTATAAAAAGGCAACGTTTTGCTGTAGACAAAAATGCAACAGGGTTTTGGAATAATCGTAATTGTTGTGCATGATATAACGGCCATCCCATTCGGTGGTCGAAGAACACGCGCCCAAATGAAACACCGCGCTGACCTTGGCTTTGAACGTGCCATTTTTCAGCGCGGCGATAAAATCCAGTTTGTCCCTATAATCGGCGATGGCGCAATCGGCTAAATTGGTGAATTTAACCCCGTTGGCCAAATTGTCCACCACCAAAATATCATCAATGCCTTGCTTGTTTAAGCCTTTGATAATATTGCTGCCGATAAAACCCGCACCGCCTGTTACGATAATCATTTGTTTTCCTATAAAATTCAATGTGTTAGCTGACGGTTGTCAGTTCAGTTTGAAAGAGAACCCGCCATCGCGGTGGCGCGTGGCGGAACATAACCGCATTATGATACAGGCACAAACTTGACCTCAAGCCCCATTAAAAATATTATGGCCATATTATCACGGACACGGAATACATCACCGATCATGGACACAAAATACAACCCGCAAAGCATCGAACAACATTGGTATCAGCAATGGGAAACCCAAGACTATTTTTCCCCCAGCGGCGTGGGTCAACCCTATTGCATCATGATTCCACCGCCCAATGTGACGGGTACGTTACACATGGGTCATGCGTTTCAAGACACCATCATGGACATGCTCACCCGCTACCACAAAATGCAAGGCGACAACACTTTATGGCAAGCGGGCTGTGACCACGCGGGCATTGCCACCCAAATGGTGGTTGAACGCCAATTGGCGCAAGAAGGGCTGAGCCGCCATGATTTAGGCCGTGATGCGTTTATTGAACGGGTGTGGCAATGGAAAGCCCATTCTGGCGGACGCATTACCCAACAATTGCGCCGCATGGGCAGTGCGCTGGACTGGCAACATGAACGCTTCACCATGGATGACGGCTTATCCGAAGCGGTCAAACAAGTGTTTGTGCAACTGTATGATGAAGGGCTGATTTATCGCGGCAAACGCTTGGTCAATTGGGACCCCGTTTTGCACACGGCGGTGTCTGATTTAGAAGTGATTTCAGCCGAAGAAAACGGGGCGTTGTGGCATATGCGCTATCCCTTGGCCGATGGCAGCGGTTCATTGGTGGTGGCCACCACGCGGCCTGAAACCATGTTGGGCGATACCGCCGTGGCCGTGCATCCCGAAGATAAACGCTACCAACACCTCATCGGTCAAAAAGTGGCTTTGCCTCTAACCGAGCGTCAAATTCCGATTATTGCCGATGACTATGTTGACCGCGAATTTGGCACGGGTTGTGTCAAAATCACCCCCGCCCACGATTTTAACGACTATGAAATCGGCAAACGCCACAACCTCGACATCATCAATGTGCTGACCATTGATGCCAAAATGAACGATGCTGTGCCTGAAGCCTATCGGGGTTTAGACCGCTATGAGGCGCGAAAACAAATTGTCAACGATCTGGAAGCGGCGGGTTTGATGGTGGCTGTTCAACCCCATAAACTGATGGTACCCAGAGGCGATCGCAGCCATTCGGTGATTGAACCGTTTTTGACGGATCAATGGTATGTCAAAATCGCACCGCTGGCCGAACCTGCGATTAAAGCGGCGGAAGAAGGCGACATCAAATTTGTCCCCGAAAACTGGGCAAAAACCTATTTTGAATGGATGCGCAATATCCAAGATTGGTGTATCAGCCGTCAAATCTGGTGGGGGCATCGCATTCCCGCATGGTACGACGATGCAGGCCGTGTGTATGTCGCCGATGATGAACAACACGCCCGCCAAAAATATCACTTGGCTGACAATGTGGTTTTGACTCAAGATGAGGATGTATTGGACACATGGTTTTCTTCCGCATTGTGGCCGTTTTCCACGTTGGGCTGGCCTGAAAACACCGACCGCTTGAAAACTTTCTATCCCACCAGCGTGTTGGTCACAGGTTTTGACATCATCTTTTTTTGGGTGGCGCGGATGATCATGTTTGGCCTTAAATTTCAAGCTGATGTGCCATTCAAAGAAATCTATATCCACGGTTTGGTGCGCGATGGCGAAGGGCAAAAAATGTCCAAATCCAAAGGCAACGTGCTTGATCCCTTGGATTTAATCGACGGCATTGATTTAGAATCTTTGGTTAAAAAACGCACCACAGGTTTAATGCAACCTGAAATGGCGCGACAAATTGAACAAGCCACGCGCAAACACTTTCCCGACGGCATCCAAGCCTATGGCACTGATGCGTTGCGCTTCACTTTCGCCGCGCTGGCCTCTACAGGGCGCGACATCCGCTTTGACACGGGACGGATTGAAGGCTATCGCAATTTTTGCAATAAATTATGGAATGCCAGCCGCTACGTTTTAATGAACACCGAAGGCCACGACACAGGCGCAGACGACCGTTTAGCCGTTGAACTGTCTTTAGCCGATCAATGGATTATCAGCGCGTTACAAGAGCTGGTGCAAACCATCCATAAACACTTCAAGCAATACCGCTTCGATTTGGCCAGCCAAGCGTTGTATGACTTTGTTTGGAATGAATATTGTGATTGGTATCTGGAATTTTCCAAACCCGTGATCAATAACGACGCTGCCAGTGAAGCGGCATTGCGCGGCACCCGCCAAACCTTGTTGCGGGTATTGGAAACGCTGTTGCGCTTGTTACACCCCATCATGCCGTTTATCACGGAAGAGCTGTGGCACAAAGTCGCGCCGTTGGCAGGCATTCATGGCGACAGCATCATGCTACGTTCCTACCCCCAAGCTGACGACAACAAAACCAACCCCAACGCCGAAGCCGAAATCGCATGGCTCAAACAAGTCATCCTCGGCGTGCGCCGCATCCGCGCCGAAATGGACATCGCGCCCAGCAAACAACTCTCCATTCTGTGCCAAAACGGCAGCGAAGAAGACCAACAACGGCTTGTTGGCAATGATAACTTTCTCAAATCTTTGGCGCGTTTGGCTTCCATCACATGGCTTGAATCAGAACAAACCGCGCCTGAATCAGCGGCGGCATTGGCAGGCGACATGCAAATTCTCATTCCGCTGGCGGGTTTGATTGACAAAGCGGCTGAATGGCACCGCCTGAGCAAAGAAATCGACAAAATCAACAAAGAATTGGCCAAATGCGAAAACAAACTGAACAATCCCAACTTTGTCGAACGCGCACCCGCCGCCGTGCTTGAACAAGAACAACAACGTTTAGCCGATTACTCTGGGGCTTTAGAGCAGTTACAGGGGCAATTAGAAAAAATTAAGGTTTTATAATTTAGGTTATTTTGGCAAAAATCCATGACTTATTTTTGGCCTGATGTTTGCTTTAATGAGGTTATCGTCAACAGTCATCTTCATTAAGAAGAAAGTAACTAATTGAATTTATTATAAAACTAAGCACAAAAGGATTCTATCATGCGTCACATTATCCCGCATCCAGTGATTTTTACCCTGATTTTACTTGTGGTATTGACTCAAAGCGTGTTCGCGGTTGGATTGGGGAATATTACTGTCAAATCTTATTTGAACGCACCATTACATGCAGAAATTAAACTGCATTCTATCCCTGCAAGTGACCAACACAATATCAACGTGCAATTGGCCAGCGCACAAGCATTTGAACGCGCCAACCTCAAACGGCCTTTTGATTTATCGCAATTGATGTTCAGTATTTCTTACCCTTATACCGATAAAAGCCAAGCCTTGATCACCATCAGCAGCGCGCAACCGATTAAAGAACCCATTTTGAATTTTCTCTTGGAATTGACTTGGCCCAATGGCAAATCTTTGCGCGAATATGCGGTGTTGTTAGACCGTGCGCCTGTTGCTGAGGTGGCGACCAAAGCCAAATCCACTCAAGTTGCGGCAGTTGAGACCACTTTACCTGAAGTTGCGCCCATCATTGCACCCATCAACGATAAACCCTTGTTAAGCACTAAAAAAGAGTTGCCCACCGTTCACAGCAAACCTGTGGCTGAAGAATTTGAACGGCAAACAGCAGACGCTGATAATAGCAATGAAATCAATGCGCTGGATTTTTTTGGTTCAGCCGAAACGGTGGTTTTAGACGGCGGAAAAGCGGCGGTCACGGCTTTGGTACCCAGCACAGAAATCATCACACGCCAAGATGGGGTCAAACAGCTTGTAAAAACAACGCCTAAACCCGTTGTTAAACAAGCAAAAACGAAAGTGATTGAAAAAGAAACTGAAATTGCCCTCAAAAAACAACACATGGAAGACGCTTTGGCCAAAAAACAAAAATTGTTGCAAGAATTAGAGCAAAAATTGGCCAGCAAAAAAGTTGAATTGGACAAAACGCAACAACCTGCCATTGAGCCAAAAACAACCGCACCAGCAACCACGCCCGTTGCCAAACCCACAGAGCTTGTAACCACTGTTGCCAAACCCGTGACTCCAGCAGAAAAACCTGTTATCGACAATAACGGCATAGCAACAGCTAAACCCCTCACAACCCAAGCTGTGATTGCACAACAGCCTGTGGCTGAACCCAACAAAACAGGGACAACCCAAACCAAGGCAAGCAACCAACCTTTGGCCGCGATTGAAAAACCCAACATCGACGCTTTATTGCATCAACACGGTTTGGTGGATGATGTTATACCTGAAAAAAACATACCCAACGACAGCACGAAAGTAAAACCTGCGGTTATCGCCCATGCAGAACAAACAACGGTTGCACCCAAAGTTGCGCAACCTGCCCGCGAAGTCGCTACCCCTGAAAACACGGCCACAACCCAAGTTGTCAAAACAGAGCCTGAAAACAGCGCGCCCAGCATCAATCTGCCCAACAATGATTGGAGCAATACCGAGTCAGGTTTTTGGATGGGTTTGGGCGCAATCAGTATTTTATTGTTGGTCGGCATCAGTGGCTTTGTTCTCAACCGTCGCAATTTGAAAAACCAAAGCCAACAAGAGTTTGAACAGTTGTATAACAACACTGAAACCCCTCCTGTGGCCAAAGCTGAAGCACCAAAAGAACAGGTTGCTGTGACCAATGACAGCAAACCACGCAACCAAGACATTCCCGATGAAGAAGAATTGATTGGCGTATTGGAAGATGTCGATGTGTATTTGTCTTATGAGCGTTACCACGAAGCAAAAAATTTGATCAACGCCGCCTTGGATGAATACCCAGCAGAATACGAGTTTCATTTGAAACGGCTGGAAGTGGATGCGGCCACCTATGATTTTACCGCTTTGGTCGAACACGCCAAAATTTTACGCGAAGCGGTGGGCGGTAAAGGCGAGATTTGGACTCAAGCATTGGCCTTAATCAGCGGTTTAGAACCCGCAGAAGCCCATAAAATCATGCAAACGCTGGGTTCCGCTGTAACCCAAAACAAAATTGAAACCGCCCCAAACGAAGCTGAAGTGAGCCGTAATTTAAGCGGTTACCAAAACTTGATTAAAGAAGCGGGTTTAGAGCTGGAAGATTTGGACGAATTGACCTTGCAATCATTGGACAATGAAAAAAACAAACCACAGCAATCCGCAGTTGCACCCACCCAAGAGGTTGATACGATTGAAAAATATACTGATTTGGCTTTGGAATCTGAATTATTTGACACGGCGCAAGCCATCAAAACGGATAAAATCAAAGATGACTTTTCTCAAACCAATGAATTTTATTTAGATTTTGAACCTGATGCTGAACAAACGCAAGACGCTCACTTAAGCCGCTCAGGCTTAGACAACCGTTTATTACACCAAAAAATAGTGGGCAATGATGACGTGAAATCTAAATTAAATCAAACCAGTGAACTTTATTTAGATTTGGAAGAAGAACTTGACCACAAAAAATGATGCAAGTTATTAAAAATTCAATAGTTCCACTTGCAACAACACCATTTCATTGCCGCTGATTAAAGTCGTGTGCCAATCGCCGCAATAAGGGCAAATCAATTTATTCGGTTGCGCCTCGGCTTCTTGTTGACATTGTTGGCAACGAACACGAACGGGCAAGCGTTGAATGTGTAATTGCGCTTCTTGGGCAAGGCTGCCTGCGCTGGCAATCGGATAAGCATTTTGGAGTGCGTGCGTGTCTACCCCAGACAAGGCACCGATGCCCAACACAATTTTAGCCACCGCTTTGGCTTGATGTTGCGCCGCCAATTGTTCCACTTGCTCAAGCAAAGCTTGGCATAAGGCCAGTTCGTGCATGGTCAGCCTGCCAACATTTGATCATACAATTCCCACGCGGTTTGCGCCTGTTCTTCGCTGATGCGTTCAATCGCATAACCGACATGAACCACGACAAAATCGCCCACAGCCAAACTTTCATCTTGTAACATAAACAAACTCACTTCGCGCCCCACGCCTTTGGCTAGGCAATAAGCATTAAAGCCCTCTATGCGTTTGATTTGCATTGGAATTCCTAAACACATGATTGTCCACATCCTAAAAAAATAAAAGAAAACGGCTTTTGTGTCAGAATACCATTTGTTGAAAAACATTCACAGCCACAAAAAACTTAAGGAGTTGATTTTGCCGATTCGTATTGCGCTGACCACAGGCGAACCTGCGGGCATCGGGGTTGATATTGTATTGATGTTGGCCAGCAAACATGATTTTCCATTTGATTTATGGGTGTTTGCTGACCCTGATGTATTGGCAGAGCGCGCCACCCAATTGGGTTTAAGCCTCAACCTTTTGATTGGAAAAGATTTTGTCCGCAGTTTACACCAAGCAGGGCAATTGAAGGTTTACCCATTGAAAGTCAAACAAAAAGTGGTGGCGGGACAATTGAATGTCGCCAATGCCGATTATGTGTTGGCTTGTTTGCGCCAAGCCGTGGCTGAAATTCAAGCAGGTCGTGCCGATGCGTTGGTGACCGCGCCCGTGCATAAAGGCATTATCAATCAAGCGGGGGTGGCGTTCAGTGGCCACACCGAATTTTTGGCTGAGTTGACTGGCACGCCGAAAGTGGTGATGATGCTGGCCACCGAACAATTGCGCGTGGCGTTGGCCACCACCCATTTGCCCTTGTCCAAAGTGAGCCAAGCCATCACAGCCCCCCATTTAGAATCCGTGATTCGCATTCTTGACCGTGAATTGCACCGCTTGTTTCATCTGGCAAAGCCGCGTATTTTGCTTTGTGGGCTGAATCCGCACGCGGGCGAAGACGGGGCATTGGGACGCGAAGAAATTGAGGTGATGTTGCCTGTGGTCGAAAAATTACGCGCTGAAGGCTTTGCGCTCACCCATCCCGTGTCGGCAGATACGGCATTCACTGCCCAAAGTTTAGCGCAAGCGGATGTGGTGTTGGCCATGTATCATGACCAAGGCTTGCCTGTGTTGAAACACCAAGGCTTTGGCCAAGCGGTCAACATCACGTTGGGCTTGCCTTTGATTCGCATTTCAGTTGACCACGGCACGGCTTTGCCGCTGGCAGGCACAGGACAGGCCAACACCCACAGTTTGGCTTATGCGTTGCAGGTCGCCTTTGATTGTGTGGGAATAAAAATTACGCAACAGGTGTTATAATGCCCATTTAAAAGAAGGTTCTTCAAAACTCAAATGCAAATACTGCTAAAATAAGGCGTAGGGCAATAACGAGGAGTCTCTATGCAAAACAACACAATGATCAACCGCTTATGCGGGGTGTTTTTTATGCTCATTTTGGCCTTGGCTACGCCAATCATCGCCCACGCAGAAAATTCGCAAGCGTCTTTGGCGGTGGAAAAGTTGTTGTTGGATGCCAAAAGCCAATATGACAACAAACAATATGAAAAAGCGGCGGCTTTATTGGAGCGCGCTTTGCGCATCGCACCCAACAATCCTGTGTTATGGCATAATTTGGGGGGTGTTCGTTTGCAACAAGAAGATTGGGAACGTGCGGCCAGCTTGGCGGCCAAATCCAATTCCTTTTCACCGCAAGACCGTTCTTTGCGAGTGAGAAATTGGATATTGATTTCATTGGCTTGTAAAGGAATGAATGACACCGCTTGCATGAATGAAGCGCAAAAACGGGCGTTATCGCTCGCCCATTAAGCCATGTTAGCCTATCATTGCACAGGTCAAGGCTTGCCTGTGGTTTTACTCCACGGTTGGGGTTTTTGGGGGGGCATTTGGTCAGAAGTTCAAGCCGAACTGGCCAAAGATTGTCAAGTTTTCAGTGTCGATTTGCCCGGCTATGGTCAATCTGAAGCCATGGCTGATTATTCGCTGACCCACCTTGCCCGTCTGTTGGTGACTCAATTGCCGTTGAACCAGCCTGCGCTTTGGCTGGGTTGGTCGTTGGGCGGTTTGCTGGCCTTGGCAGTGGCGCGTGATTATCCCGCACATTGTCGCGCTTTGCTGTTGGTTGCGTCCACGCCCTGTTTTGTGCAACGTGAGGATTGGCCGCACGCAGTGCCTTTGCCCGTTCTGGATGCTTTTGGCCAACAGGTGAAACAAAACCACCCCGCCAGTTTAAACCGCTTTTTAACCTTGCAGGTGCAAGGCAGTCTGTGTGCGCAACAACAATTGCGCTCATTGCGCCAACAATTTAAACAACAGCCCACACCTGCGCTAACGACCTTGCAAGCAGGCTTAGATTTGTTAAAATACAGTGATTTACGGCAAACAATGCTGAATTTTGACCAAGACATTGGTCTGTTTTTGGGTGAACGTGATACTTTAATTCCCAAAGAGTTGGCAGAGGTTTATCAAAACCTGCCCAACGTCACCCGCCACTGCATCAAAGGCGCAGGCCATATACCGTTTTTATCCCATCAAACGGTGTTTTTAACTTTATTAAAAACCTATTTAACCACAAGAAATACACCATGAGCGAACAACACCCTGACAAAAAAGCCTACGACACCATGTTAGGCCGCATGAAAGCCGCTTTAGAGCAAAGTGAAACCTTGCACGATTTGACGCATTATATTGATCATGCGCGTGAAAAAGCAGTTGAATTAGAAGAACTTAGCCGTGAAGAAGCAGAACGTATCGGTGATTATTTGCGCCGTGATATTGAAGATGCGGCCCATTATCTCAACGAAACGGGCAAAGAACTGGCGGATTGGTTTCAGTTTGATTTAACCCAAATTGAAGATAATTTTTTCAGTTTATTCAGCAACATGGTTGATAACACCCGCGAGAGTTTACAACAGTTTGCCCAACAAGCCCAAGAGGCCACCGTGTGGTACACAGGTGAAACCATGGGTGCAGGCACGTTGCGTTGTCAACAATGCGGTGAAATTTTGCATTTTGCGCAAACCGCCTGCATTCCACCTTGCCCCAACTGCCAAGCCACCACGTTTGACAAACAATGGGAAGAGTGAGCTTGTCCCCGTTTGCAAGGGGAAGGTTTTAAGCGTTGAAAACCGCCAAGTTTTGTTTGAGTTTTTTCAGCGCGTTTTGTTCAATTTGGCGAATACGCTCAGCCGAAACTTGGTAAGTATTTGATAATTCTTGTAAAGTCGCTTTTTTATCGTCCAACCAACGGTGTTGTAAAATGCGTTGGCTGCGTTCATCCAATTGATTTAACGCCTGATATAAGCGATTTTTGCTGTGTTCATCCCATTCCAGTTGCTCGGCCAACATTTCGGGGTTGTCATCGGTTTGCAAATAAGTGACGGGCGATAACGTGTCTTCATCATCATTGTTGTCCGCAGGATAATCAAAACCCAAATCGTGGGCGGTCAAGCGCGATTCCATTTCATACACGTCTTTGAGTTTAACGCCCAAATCTTCAGCAATGTCTTGGGCTTCGCTTTCACTCAACCATTGGGCGGTTTTTTTTCGGGCGCGCAAATTAAAAAACAGTTTGCGCTGGGCTTTGGTGGTCGCCACTTTGACAATCCGCCAGTTGCGCAAAATATATTCATGAATTTCGGCGCGAATCCAATGCACCGCAAATGACACCAAACGCACACCCCGTTCAGGGTCAAAGCGTTTAACCGCCTTCATTAAACCGATGTTGCCTTCTTGAATCAAATCTGCATGAGGCAAACCATAGCCACGATAAGTGTAGGCAATGTGTACAACAAAACGTAAATGTGACAAGATAAGTCGGCGCGCCGCATCAACATCATTGTCATGTTGTAGTTTTTTCGCCAAGGCTTGCTCTTCTTCTACGCTCAACAAGGCGACCGTTTTCAAGTTTTGGATATAGCTGTCCAAATTTTGACCCGGCATGAGTGCAGAAAGGGCTTGTTCGGTTTTTATTGGGTTTGCTTGCATAATCCTTCTCCTAAAAGAGGGTGATGACTCAACATAAACCCAGTATAACAGTCGGGTATTTTCTGTCAAGCGTTATATCAGGGAAAAATTTTGGAAACAAAACGTCATTCGCGTGAAATCACGCTGATTTCATGGTTGAAATCATTGAAAAATCAATCAGATATTAAGCTAAAGCCCTTAACCAACGATGCCAGTTTTAGACGGTATTTCAGGGTAAAAATAAATGATATCAATTATGTAGTTATGGATGCACCGCCTGAAAAAGAACCGCTAAAATCCTTTATTCACGTCAGCCAACTGCTGGAAAGCGCGGGCGTTAATGCGCCTAAGGTGTGGGCAAGCGATGTAAACCAAGGTTTTTTATGCTTGTCCGATGTCGGCGATGATTTATATTTAAGCCAGTTGCAACACCATCCCGAACAGGTTGACAGGCTTTATGGCGACGCGCTGGCAGCGTTAATCAGTTTACAAGCGTGCATTGATGGCCAGCAAGTGCCTGCCTATGACCGCGTGCTTTTGCAACAAGAGCTGGCTTTATTTCCCCATTGGTATTTAAGTGTCCATCTGAATTATTCACCATCCAGTGCGCAACAACAGGCCTTGCAAGCTGTTTTTAACCTGTTGATTGACAACGCATTGACACAACCACAAGTGTTTGTTCACCGCGATTACCATTCACGCAATTTGATCAAAGCCGCGCACAACCCCGCAATTTTAGATTTTCAAGATGCCGTGTGTGGTGCCATCACCTATGATTTGGTTTCCTTGTTGCGCGATGTTTATATTCAATGGCCAAAAGCGCAGGTGGAAGATTGGGCATTGGGCTATCGAGAGCTGGCTTTGCAATCGGGTTTATTGCCACAAGCACCGACTGAACGCGAATTTTTACGTTGGTTTGATTGGATGGGTTTGCAACGCCACCTCAAAATCGCAGGCATTTTTGCACGGCTGTATCACCGCGATGGCAAAGCCGCTTATCTCAACGACATTCCACTGACTTTGCGCTATATTCAACAGGTGAGCGCAACTTACCCCGAAATGGCATTTTTACATAAATTAATCAATGACTTAGCATGAAAGCGATGATTTTGGCCGCAGGCCGTGGCCAGCGGATGCTGGCTTTGACCGCCAACACGCCCAAGCCCTTGCTCAAAGTGGGGCAAGACACGTTAATTGAACATCAAATCAAGCGTTTGCGCCAACAAGGGTTTTCCGACATCGTCATCAACCACGCTTATCTTGGGCAACAGATTGTCGATTATTTGGGCGATGGTTCAGCCTACGGCGTACACATTCGCTATTCAGCGGAAAATCCCGCGCTGGAAACAGGTGGCGGCATTTTCCATGCGTTGCCGCTGTTGGGCGACGCGCCGTTTTTGGTGGTCAACGCCGATGTTTGGACGGATTACCCCTTTGCCCGTTTAAAAAATTGCACCGCACAGGCGCATTTGGTGTTGGTTGACAACCCCGAACACCATCACAACGGTGATTTTTATTTGACCGACAACCGAGTGCAACTTCAAGGCAAACAGCCCTTGACTTTCAGCGGCATTGCTGTGTATCAGCCTGATTTTTTTCAATATTGTCGCGCAGGGTGTTTTCCGCTTGCGCCGTTATTAAGCCAAGCGATTGAACGCCAACAAGTCAGCGGTGAACACTACCGTGGATTGTGGTTGGATGTTGGCACACCACAACGTTTACAACAGGTATGCGCTTATGCCGCACCACATCGCCGTTGATTGGCCTGCGCCCAGCAATGTCAAAGCCTACAGCACCACCCGCCAAGGTGGCCACAGCGCGCCGCCGTATGATGGCTTTAATCTGGCCTTGCATGTGGGTGATGACCCGCAAACTGTGGCGCAAAACCGCCGTTTATTGCAAGAGGATTTGTGCCTGCCACAAGCCCCCGTGTGGCTGGAACAAGTTCACAGCAATCAAGTGATTGAACTCAATCAAGTTAATCAAACACCGACCGCAGATGCCAGCTTTACCACCCGCGCAGGCGTGGTTTGCGCGGTGTTGACCGCCGATTGTTTGCCTGTGTTGTTCTGCGATGTGGAGGGTGGGTGTGTTGCCGCCGCCCACGCGGGTTGGCGCGGGTTGGCCAACGGTATTTTGGAAAACACTGTGGCGTGTTTGCCTGTGGAAAACAGCCAAATTCTGGTTTGGTTGGGGGCGGCGATTTCAAGGTCTGCTTTTGAAGTGGGTGATGAGGTTTATCAACGGTTTATCGCGGATAACCCTGCCACTGCCTGCGCGTTTATGCCACACGGTCAAGGCCATTGGCTGGCCGATTTATATCAATTGGCGCGCATTCGGTTGCAGGCCATCGGGGTGGGTAAAGTGGTCGGCGGCGCATATTGCACTTATTCCCAAACCGATTTATTTTATTCTTATCGACGCACCCCGCGCACGGGACGCATCGCCAGCTTGATTTATTTGTCGCCTTCCCAATGATGGTATTTGGCCAAATCGGTTTCAGACACCCGTGACAACAGCGTTGCAGGCAAGGCAGACAATAAATCCCATGCGATGTTCAGTGTTTCAAAAATAGAGCGTTCTTGGCTTTCATCTTGGTTGATGAAATGTTGTTCAAAATCGCGGGCAAAAGCCAAAAAACGGTTGTCAATGGCGGATAAATCTTCCGCCCCGATGATGGACGCGAGGTTGCGCACTTCCGACGCTTTGGCATAAGTGGCATAAAGCTGATTGGCCACGCGCAAATGGTCATCGCGGGTATCATTTTTGCCCACGCCGTCTTTCATCAAACGCGACAACGACGGTGAAATATTGATGGGCGGATAAATGCCTTGGCTGTGCAATTCACGCGACAACACAATCTGGCCTTCGGTGATATAGCCTGTTAAATCAGGAATCGGGTGGGTGATGTCGTCCGATGGCATACTGACCACGGGCATCAGGGTGATTGAGCCGTGGCGGTTTTTAATTCGACCTGCGCGTTCATACAAACTGGCCAAATCAGAATACAAATAGCCGGGATAACCTTTGCGGGCAGGCACATCGCCTTTGGCGGTGGCGATTTCGCGCAGGGCTTCGGCATAATGGGTCATGTCGGTCAAAATCACCAAGACATGGCGGTCTTGGTCAAAAGCCAGATATTCGGCCACGGTCAACGCGGTGCGCGGTAAAATCAAGCGTTCTAAGGTTGGGTCATCGGCTTGATTGATGAACATCACCACATTGCCCAACACGCCGTTGGCTTCAAAATTTTTGTGAAAAAACAGCGCGTCGCTGTACGAAACGCCCATGGCGGCGAAGACAATCGCAAAATCGCTTTCTTCATTCAACAGCTTGGCTTGGCGAACAATTTGTGCCAATAAACGGTTGTGCGGCAAACCTGAACCCGAAAAAATCGGTAATTTTTGGCCGCGCACCAACGAATTTAAACCATCAATTGCGGCCATACCCGTTTGAATAAATTCTTTGGGATAGGCACGGGCGGCAGGATTGATGACCGAGCCGTTAATGTTGCGTTTGAGGGTGGAGACAATCGGCGGGCGGGCATCACGCGGTTGGCCTAAACCATTGAACACCCGCCCCAGCATGTCGATGGACAAGCTGACGCTGAACGGTGTTTGTAAAAACCGTACCCAAGTGCGTTCTAAATCTAAATCATCTGTGCCTTCAAGCACTTGGATAATGATCACGTCGTTGGCCGTTTGCACCACTTGGCCGTTGCGCTTTTGATTGCGATGGTTGGTGATGATGACTTGATCGCCATAGGCCACGCCTTCAATGTTGCGCATGAACAGCAAACCACCTTGGGCGGCTGCGGCACGGCGGTATTCGATTTGTTTCATATGCAATTATTTTTCGCGGATTACTTTGATTTCACTGTGAATGCTGGCAAAAGAGCGTGTCCAAGGTTGGGTGGCTTTGCGTAAATCAACGGGCAAGTTGTTGATGGCGCGAATGGCGGTGTTGCGGTCGGGATAATTGCCATAGAGCAACACAAACCATGTGCGGTTTTTGTATTGGGTTTGAAACAAGGCAAGGTGTTGTTTTAGTTGATATTGTGCAATAAATTTATTCACCCGCGCCATTTCATGGCTGCCGAGAATTTGAATGGTGTAGTGTTCAGGCGGTTGTTGGTGCAACCATGTGATGTCGTGCCAGTTGCCCGTTTCAATGGGTGGCGGTTGTGGGGTTTGCAATGGCTCAACAGGTTTTTCTATCGGCGTTTCTGGTTCGGGTGGGTTATCCATCAAGGGCGGGTTTTGAAAAACCACCGAATTTTGTGTGTCATCAGGCGGTTGAAGAACAGGCTCTAATTCAATTTCTTCTTGTGATAAGGGTTTGTTTTCAATCGGTTTTTGCCATAAATAATTTTTTAATTGATAGCTGATGAAAACCACCAAGGCGAAGAATAACAGCCCAAAAAACCATTTTAAAACCTGTGGGTATTTTTTCAACCAGCCGCCCAGTGTGGTGTATTCATTCAACACGCCGTGTTTTTTCTTGAGAAGAGCCAGCGCGATGTGGTTGATGCGCGCAGGCACGCCTTGTGATTCATGGTAAATTTGCGCCATCACCTCGGGGCTAAACGGGTTGTTTTTTTCGAAAATGGCTGATGCGTGCAGTTGAATATAGGCCGCTGTTTGTTGGGCATTGAACGGTGGAATGTCCAAGGTGTGAATCAAATTGTTGCGCACCATTTCAAATTCAGGTGCGGCAAAAATGCTGGTGATTTGCGGCTCAGCAAACAACAACACGCGCAAACGGGTGGACAAATCGCCTGTCATTGCCAATTTGAGCAATAAATGCAAGGTTTCCAACGGCAACATGTGTGCATCATCGATAATTAAAACAGGCAGTTGCGCGTTGTAGCGGGTGTTGGCAACATGGCCGCGCAAGGTGTTGATTAATTCAACGTGTTGGCGGCCTTCGATTTGCTCACCAAAAGCCGACAACAGCGTGGTCAACAGATTTTTTTGTGAGGCCAAAGACACGCTTTCATGGCTTAAGTGAAACAATTTCCAATGCGCTTGGTCAGTATGGGCTTTGCTTTGCTGGATGATTTTCTCCATCAAAGTGGTTTTGCCATAGCCTTTTTCACCCATGACCAACAACACGCAATCGCTGTGATTGATTAGGTGCAAAATCAACGTCAATCGCTGGCTGAGCTTGGGCGTGCTAAAAAAGCCACTGGGCGACTGGCGGCTAAAAGGTCGGCTTAAATAGGATTCAGACATCACATTAATCGCAGTTTCCAGACAGAATATCAGGCATAGCGTCGTGTTTCGCCTTGCCCTAAGTTTGCAACACAACGGCCACATAATTCGGGGTGTTCGCTGTATTGACCCACATCCGCACGGTGATGCCAACAACGCACGCATTTGGCGTGTTCACAGGCTTTGACGTTGAGCCAACAATTATCGGCCACCACTGCATCAGCAGGCCGTTGCGCGCTGGGGAAAACAGAGGCTTGTGACGTGATGAACACAAAACGCAGTTCATCGCCCAAGCTTTGCAACTGGCTCAACAACGGTTCATCGCAATACAACACCACTTCGGCATCCAATGACGAGCCAATAATTTCCGCCACCCGCAGTTTTTCCAGCTCTTTGCTGATGGCAAGACGCAGTTGTAACACATTGTTCCAGAAAGCAAAATTTTTGTCGCTGTCAACGGCCAACGGGGTTAAACCTTGATACCATTCGGCCAAAAACACCGATGACGCACGGCTTTTTATCGCGGGCAAATGCTGCCAAATTTCTTCGCTGGTGAAACTCAACACGGGAGCCAACCAGCGCACCAAGGCTTCAACAATGTGATACAACGCTGTTTGTGCCGAACGGCGGGCAATGCTGTCGGTTTGGCAGGTGTATTGACGGTCTTTGATGATATCCAAATACCAACCGCCCAGATCAACCACACAAAAATGATACAACTTTTGATACACCAAATGAAACGCATATTGATCATAGGCTTGGATAAGCTCTTGTTGCAATTGGTATGCGCGGCCAATCGCCCAGCGGTCTAAAGCCAACAATTGGTCATAAGGCAAGGCGTGGTGTTCGGGTGAAAAATCGTGAATATTGGCCAATAAAAAGCGTGCCGTGTTGCGAAAGCGTCGATAAGCGTCGGCAATGCGGTTGATGATTTCATCGGACACGGTCATTTCAGTGCGGTAATCGGTGGCCGCCACCCACAAGCGCAAAATGTCCGCGCCCAAGGTTTTGATGATGGGCTGGGGCGCAACCACATTGCCTTTGGATTTGGACATTTTCATGCCTTTGGCATCGACGGTAAAACCGTGGGTCAACACCGTTTTGAACGGTGCTTTGCCATTCATCGCCACCGCCGTCAGCAGCGAAGATTGAAACCAGCCACGGTGTTGGTCTGAGCCTTCCAAATACAAATCGGCAGGCAAAGCCAATTGTGGCCATTTGGCCAACACGCTGGCATGGGTGACCCCCGAATCAAACCAAACATCCAGCGTGTCGCTGACTTTGTCATAATCGCCCGCTTGTTCGCCCAACAACGCGCTGGGCTGCAAATTGAACCACGCATCAATGCCGCGCTGTTCCACCGCATCGGCGACTTTGGCCAACAATGCGGGGGTGTCAGGATGCAACGCACCTGTTTTTTTATGGACAAACAAGGGGATGGGTACACCCCAGTTGCGTTGGCGCGAAATGCACCAATCGGGGCGGTTGGCCACCATGCCTTTGATGCGCTCTTTGCCCCAGTCAGGCAACCATTGCACTTGGTCAATCGCATCCAATGCTTGTTGGCGCAAGCCGTTTTTATCCAAGCTGATGAACCACTGCGGCGTGGCGCGGAAAATAATCGGCGTTTTGTGTCGCCAACAATGGGGATAGCTGTGGCGCAAGCGTTGTTCGCGCAGCAATTTGCCTTTGGCCAACAGCAAATCAATCACTTTTTGGTTGGCATCCAAGACGAATTCGCCCGCAAAAATCGGGGTATTGGGCAAAAATCGGCCATCGCCACCGACAGGGTTATCGATGGGCAAACGGTATTGTTTACCCATCACATAATCTTCTTGGCCGTGTCCGGGTGCGGTATGCACGGCACCTGTACCTGCTTCTAATGTGACGTGGTTGCCAACGATGATCGGCACTTCGCGTGGGTAAAACGGGTGTTGTAAGCCCAAACCCGCCAGCTCTTTGCCTTGGCAATAGCCGATGACATGGTAATGCTCAATGTTGTAGCGTAACATGCAGTCTTTGAGCAAGCCTTCAGCGATAATCAAGCGTTCTTGGCCGTGTTCACCTTCGCATTGCACCACCACATAATCGAAATCAGGGTGCAGGCACACCGCTTGGTTGGCGGGCAATGTCCATGGTGTGGTGGTCCAAATCACCACCGAAATTTTGCCATGGCCTGAATGGTCAGGCGCGTGATGGCAACGGCTCATCAAGGCTTCTTCGTCTAACAGCTCAAAGCGGACATCAATGGCAAAGGAGTTTCTGTCCATGTATTCCACTTCAGCTTCTGCCAAGGCTGAACCGCAATCGGTACACCAATGGACGGGTTTCACCCCTTTTTCCAAATGACCGTTGGCGATGATTTGACCCAAGGCGCGGATGATTTCTGCTTCGGTGCGATATTCCATGGTCAAATAGGGCTTGTCCCAATCGCCCAGCACGCCAAGGCGTTGAAAATCCATCTTTTGTCCGCGCACTTGTGCGGCGGCATAATCACGACAGGCTTGTCGAAAAGCGTCGGCATCCACTTTTTTGCCTGCTTTGCCGTCACGTTTTTCTACCGCCAGTTCGACAGGCAAACCGTGGCAATCCCAACCCGGCACATAAGGCGCGTCTTTGCCGTGGAGCGTTTGGGCTTTGATGATGAAATCTTTGATAATTTTGTTGACTGCATGGCCGATATGAATGTCACCGTTGGCATAAGGTGGCCCATCGTGCAAAATAAATGTGGCTTTACCCGCTTGTTGTTGGCGAATTTTGTTGTATAAATCGTTTTGTTGCCATTGTGCCAATAACGAGGGTTCACGCCGCGCTAAATCCCCGCGCATGGGGAAAGCGGTTTGGGGTAAATTTAAGGTATTTTTATATTGATTCACAGCAGTTATCTACTAAAAGTAAAGAGTAAAATGATGGCTCTAATTTTAACGGATTTGTGGGTGAGATGATAGAAGCGGGTGAAAACAGGTGCAAGAGCTGGGTCTATTTTGTCCCGATTTTTGCTTCCCATGTTCATTTTGATTGCATAATAAACTAAAATAGCACAGATTTTTTGGAGTATGGCATGGATAAAAATTCGCAACAAAGCCTTTTATTGATTGTTGATGACACCCCCAGCAATTTGGATCTGTTGTTGGCGTTCCTCAGCCGCATGAATTTTGGAATCGTTTTAGCCGAAGATGGCGAAGAAGCGTTAGACAAACTACAGATTATTCAACCTGATTTGATTTTGCTCGACATCATGATGCCCGGTATTGATGGGTTTGAAACGTGTTTGCGTATCAAAGCCAACCCAGTCACCCAAGAAATTCCCGTGATTTTTATGACGGCCTTGGATGAATCTGAATTCAAATTGCGCGGCTTTCAAGTGGGTGCGGTTGATTACATCACCAAGCCGTTTCAACAACAAGAAGTGTTGGCCAGAATCAACACCCAATTGACTTTGTTGCATCAAACGCGCTTGTTGCAGGCTTCTGAAAGAGAGCTGACCCGTCGGGTAGAAGAAAAAACCTATTTGCTGGCCGAAGCCAATAAGAAATTGAATTTATTGGATAAAGCCAAAAATGATTTTCTCAGCCTGATTTCACACGAATTACGCACCCCGTTGACAGGTTTGTTGGCCTCAGCCGATTTATTTTTCGATCATCACTTGTCCGCAGAATCGCATGAGAAAATCAAACAAGCGTTTAAAGAATCACTGGATAGATTGCATGAAATTGTCAAACAAGCCTTGTTATTGACCGAAATTCAAAACGCGGGCGATTTATTTTTGGCTCAAAAAACCCCGCTGGACAGTTTATTGGAAACCGCTGTGGTACATTGCCAAGAATTTGCAAACTTTCGCCATGTAACCATTCAATCACCGCCGCAAACCCATGTGTGGATTGAAGCTGACAGTCAATTGTTCATTCAGGCTTTGGACGCGCTCATTCGCACCGCCATTAAATTTTCTCATCCCCAGAAAATCATTGAAATTGGCTGTCAAACCGAAAATCATCACTGTGTTTTATCCATCAGTGCCACGGGTTTGTCTGTGCCTGAAGAACACATTCCTGAATTTTTTAATGTATTGTCCATCGTTAATCCCATCACGCCGGGGGGCGATTTGGGCTTAGAACCGCCTGTGGCCGACCAAATTTTGAGTTTATTCAATGCCCAAGTTGAGGTGCAAAATAAAATCAATGGCGGTATCATATTTGATATTTACCTGTCTACCTACCCAGACAATGAGGTTCGCCTTGTTGTCAACTGATTACCGTTTATGTCACAACGTAAAGTATTGTTTACTTTAGGCTTTGGTTTTGTTGCCATTTCAATTTTGATTGTGTTATTCGCCTACACGGCTATTTATCATTTGGCCAACAGCTCAATGCAACAAAAAAAAATGGACACCGTCATCTCCCATTGTGCGCATCTCAATGCCATGCACCACAGTTCACGCGAATGCAGTCTTCATTTACAAACAATGATGGTGTTAAAAGACCCTGTTGCATGGCAACAAGCGTATCAACAGTTTGAACGCAATGCCCAACAATTCAAACAACACCATCAAGCCCTGTTGGCAACAGCGTCTTTGGCTGAACAACCTGAAGTCAGCACCCAAAGCCACTTGATGCAAACCTTGCTGGCAACCCAAGGCCAAGCCATTGAACATCTTAAAAATCAACAAGATGAGCAAGCGTATCAACTATTGATAACGCAAATCATGCCCTTGCAAACCCAGTTGTTTGAACAACTGACCGAGATGTTAAAAACTCAAGAAAAACAAAGACAACGCTTGGTTAAAGACAGCCGTGACAACTATTATTACACCATCGTGAGCATGATTGTTTTAGCGGTGGGGATGATTATTTTGTGTATTGTCATCGCGTTTTTGGTGGCCGTGCGCATCATCAAGATGACCCAAATTTTACACCAAACCACTGAAAAAGCCGAAGCGGCCAACATTGCCAAAAGCCGTTTTGTCGCCACCATGAGCCATGAACTGCGCACGCCGTTGAATGCGATTATCGGCTACAGTGAAATGTTACAAGAAGAAATGTATGACAACGGCGATGAAGCGTATACCACCGACATCGAAAAAATTCGCACGTCTGGCCATCATTTGCTGGCATTGGTCAACGACATTTTGGACATTTCGCGTTTAGAAACCAATCGGGTTGAAATCAACCCAGAGACTTTTGATGCAGTCAATTTATGCAAAATCGTCATCATCAGCATCAAACCCGCTGCCGAAAAAAACCACAACCAAGTGGATTTGTGCTTTGATAACGCCAGCGAATTGATTTACAACGATTTATTGCGCACTCGCCAAATTCTCATCAACTTATTGAGCAATGCCGCCAAATTTACCCACAACGGCCAAATCACGTTGACCATCAAACGCAATGTCGCCTGCAAAACGTTGCAATTTTTAGTGCAAGACAGCGGCATCGGCATGAGCCGCGAACAAGTGAGCAATATTTTTGAACCCTTCACCCAAGTGGATTCTTCAACCACCCGCAAATACAGCGGCACAGGGCTGGGCTTGGCCATCAGTCACCGTTTGGCAAAAGTTTTAGGCGGGTTCATTGAAGTCAAAACAGAATTGGGCGCGGGCAGTTTGTTTACTTTTCATCTGCCCGATTATATCGCCAAACCATTGAAAATAAAAAATTAATCTGCCCAGCGCGGGATTGTGTGGGCAATGTTCAAATGATCCAACACCCGCGCAACGATAAAATCCACCAGTTGCAAAATCTCCGTCGGCCTTTGATAAAACGCAGGACTGGCGGGCATAATCACCACCCCCAGCCGCGCCAACGTCAACATATTCTCCAATTGAATCGCTGACAACGGTGTCTCTCTGTGAACCAAAATCAGCTTTTTTTGCTCTTTCAAACTGACATCGGCGGCACGTTCAATCAATGAGCGGCTCAAACCATGGGCAATTGCCGCCAGTGTGCCATTGCTACAGGGACAAACCACCATCGCCCGCGCCGCATTGGAGCCACTGGCCACGGGCGAAAACCACGCTTGTCGGCCAAAAACCTGTAATTGCCCCGCTTGGGCGTGATAGCGTTCACTGAGCAAGGCTTGAATTTTATCAGGTTGCGATGGAATTTTAAGAGGGGTTTCAGTGTTGATGACAATCTGGGCAGGCGATGACAGCATCAAATAGACCTGTTCCCCCGTTGCCAACAAGTGTTCTAACAGGCGCAACCCATATAACGCGCCTGACGCGCCTGTCATCGCCAGCGCGATGGCTTGTTGTGCCATTATTTGCTGAAATTTTTCAATTTGACTTTGTTGTTGACAAACTGAATGGCAATCACCTCGCCATTTTCGCCACGCCATTCGGTCGATGTGCCTGAAATGGGGCCTAAATTGACGCTGGAAGAAGTGCTGGGTTCGCCCAAGATTTGGCTCACTTCGCTCAATGACATGCCTTCATTGATTTTATTGTAGTTTTCCAAAGTGATTTTGGAAAAACACGCGCTCAATAACAACAAACAGCCGATGGCCACACTGCGGATAACGAAAGGTTTCAAAGTCATGATAAAAACTCAATCAATTGTTGGTGAAGATGGGCAAAATTGCCATTGCTCATTATTAACACATGGTCGCCCGATTGCAAGTTTTGATACAGATACTGCCGCAAGTCATTCATATCATGAAAAAATTTTTGTTGTGCATTCAAAGCATGCAACTGGCCGTGAAAATCAGGCGGCAAATACAACAACGCTTCATCAGCGGCCAACAGCGAAGGCATCAAGGTTTCATTATGCACCCCCAGCCGCATGGTATTAGAGCGCGGCTCCAACACCGCGATGATGCGTTGCTTGCCCATCCGTTGGCGCAAACCCGCCAGCGTGGTTTTAATTGCCGTCGGATGATGGGCAAAATCATCATACACACAAATGCCTTTGCTTTCGGCTTTTTTCTCCAAACGGCGTTTAACGCCCGAAAAACGCGCCAAAGCGGCACAGGCATGGTTGACCGAAACCCCAACCGCATCCGCCGCCGCAATCGCGGCCAAGGCATTGGCTTGGTTGTGTTTACCCAACAAAGACCACGCGACATGCCCTTGTTTTTGTTGTCGATGCAACACATCAAACTGGCGGTCATCGTCGCCGCTTGCAATTTGCCAACCGTCATCAGCCCATAATTTTTGCGTTTGACTCCAACAACCACGCGCCAACACCTGTTCAATCGCCGTTTGTTGGGCATTGTAAATGATGTGACCTTTGCTTGGCACGGTGCGAATCAAATGATGGAACTGGGTTTGAATCGCGGCCAAATCAGGGAAAATATCGGCGTGGTCAAATTCTAAGTTATTGATAATCAATATATTAGGGTGATAGTGGATGAATTTGGAACGTTTATCAAAAAACGCGGTGTCGTATTCATCCGCTTCCAGCACAAAATAATCGCTGTCAGTCAACCGCGCTGAAACACCAAAATCACGGGCAATGCCGCCGATTAAAAAGCTGGGCGCAAAACCGTTTTGCGCTAAAATCCACGCCAACAAACTGCTGGTGGTGGTTTTGCCATGCGTGCCTGCCACTGCCAACACTTTTTTGCCTTGCAACACATATTCAGCTAAAAACTGCGCGCCTGACGTGTAAGCAATGCCCTGATTTAACACATATTCCACCGCCTCACAACCGCGTGACAGCGCATTGCCAATCACCACTTTATCGGCAGAATGCAACAACGGGGTCACGCCATAGCCTTGAATGCAGGTGATGCCTTGCTGGTTGAGCTGGTCGCTCATCGGGGGATAAACGTGGGCATCTGAACCGGTGACACGGTGTCCAAGCTGGCGCGCCAACAACGCCAAACCTGCCATGAAAGTACCGCAAATGCCTAAAATATGGAGGTGCATAAGTTATCCTGAGATTGAATTTTAAGGTGTTTTTCTATGCCATCATAAAACGATTTAAACCGCTTTGCCAATGTTTAATCGCTTGGGGCAGTGACATGATATTGTCCATGCCATAATGCTCAAAATCGTGCTAATATCGTCCCAATCGCGTTATGAAACGTCTTTTCCAGCGTCAAACAGGAGAATGAATTTTTATGTTAGAACCCGTCAAGATTGGATTATTTGGTTTAGGCACGGTAGGCTGTGGGGTGGTCAACGTGTTACAACGCAATACCAATGAGCTTACGCGCCGTGCAGGGCGCAAAATTCAAATCAGCCACGCCAGTGTCCGCAATATAAACAAAAGCCGCTTGTGTAATACCCAAGGCATTGTATTGACTGAAAAACCCATGGATTTGGTGAATAATCCCGACATTGACATCGTGGTAGAATTGATTGGCGGCACCACCCGCGCTTTTGAATTGGTGATGAAAGCCATCAAACAAGGCAAACATGTGGTCACCGCCAACAAAGCCTTGATTGCGTTGCACGGCAATGAAATTTTTGCCGCCGCCCAAGCGATGGGGGTCAATGTCGCATTTGAAGCGGCGGTGGCAGGCGGCATTCCCATTATCAAAGCAATTCGTGAAGGCTTAAGTGGCAATAAAATCAATTGGTTGGCGGGGATTATCAACGGCACCAGCAATTTTATTCTCACCGAAATGCAACAAAAAGGCCGCAGTTTTGCCGATGTCTTGGCCGAAGCACAAAAATTAGGCTATGCCGAAGCGGACCCCACGTTTGATATTCAAGGCATTGATGCCGCACATAAATTGACGATTTTGGCTTCAATCGCGTTTGGTATCCCGTTGCAATTTAACCGCGTTTATACCGAAGGCATCACCCAAATCCATGCCGACGATGTCCAATACGCTGAAAAATTTGGCTATAAAATTAAACACTTAGGAATCGCTAAACAAAGCAATCAGGGGGTTGAATTGCGGGTACATCCCGCCTTGATTCCCGAGCGTTGTTTGATTGCCAACGTCAACGGTGTGATGAACGCAATCTTGGTCCACGGCGATGCCGTGGGTGCGACGTTGTATTATGGTGCGGGCGCGGGTTCAAACCCAACCGCTTCGGCGGTGGTGTCTGATTTATTGGACGTGGTGCGCACATTGACCGTTGACCCTGAAAACCGTGTGCCGCATTTGGCGTTTCAACCCAATGCAATTTCTGCCCTCCCCATTTTGTCGTTGGCCGAGATTGAAACCGCCTATTATTTGCGCTTGCGTGCCATTGATGAACCGGGGGTATTGGCCAAAGTGGCAACCATTTTGAGCCAAGGCGGCATCAGTATTGAGGCGATTTATCAACACGAACCAAAAACAGGGCAAAAAGACGTGGACATTGTGTTGTTGACACATAAAGTTAAAGAAAAACAATTAGATAAAGCATTAAACGCCCTTGAGGCATTGCCCGATGTGGTGGGCGATGTCACACGCATTCGGTTAGAAACTTTAGACGCTTAACGGGAAATGATGATGGATGACAACAAAAAGCAAGCTTTAGGCACCACTTTATTGCAAATAGAAAAACAGTTTGGCAAAGGTGCCATCATGCGCTTGGGCGACGCGCCTGCCATCACCGATATTGATGTGGTTTCCACGGGTTCTATCGGCTTGGACATTGCGCTGGGCATCGGCGGTTTGCCGCGTGGGCGGGTGGTGGAAATTTACGGCCCCGAATCTTCAGGCAAAACCACGTTGACCTTGCATGTGATTGCTGAAATGCAAAAAATGGGCGGCACAGCGGCGTTTATTGATGCTGAACATGCGTTGGACAGCGCGTATGCGGCTAAATTGGGGGTGAATATCAATGAATTGTTGATTTCCCAACCCGACACAGGTGAACAAGCGTTGGAAATCACCGACATGCTGGTGCGCTCTGGCACGGTGGATGTGATTGTCATTGATTCGGTGGCCGCTTTAACGCCCAAAGCGGAAATTGAAGGCGGCATGGGCGACAGCCACATGGGATTACAAGCGCGGTTGATGTCGCAAGCGTTGCGTAAACTCACCGCCAACATTAAACGCCACAACACTTTGTTGATTTTTATCAATCAAATTCGGAT
This sequence comes from Thiomargarita sp., assembly GCA_020726335.1. Lineage (GTDB taxonomy): Bacteria > Pseudomonadota > Gammaproteobacteria > Beggiatoales > Beggiatoaceae > DYSU01. The sequence goes on from DYSU01000005.1 coordinate 29,884, forward strand.
GAAAATCGGTGTGATGTTTGGGAGTCCAGAAACCACGACAGGCGGCAATGCGTTGAAGTTTTATGCGTCGGTGCGCTTGGATATTCGCCGCACGGGGGCAATCAAAAAAGGTGAAGACGTGCTGGGCAATGAAACCAAGGTTAAAGTGCTGAAAAATAAAATGGCACCACCGTTTAAAGAGGTGCATTTTGACATTCTCTATGGTGAAGGCATTTCCCGCGAAAGCGAATTGATTGATTTGGGTGTCCAACTGGGTTTTATGGACAAAGCGGGGGCATGGTACAGCTATAATGGTGACCGTATCGGACAGGGTAAAGACAATGTGCGCGTGTTTTTGCGCGAGCATCCCGCCCTTGTCACGCAACTGTCAAAACAAGTCATGGACGTGCTGTTGCCCAAAACCAAAACGACAACAGAGCCGCCAGAAGATTAAAACAGCCCGAGAAGCCCACGATGAATGATGAAGATGATTTTTTTTGCCCTGAAGATGAGGCGAAAGTCAATGAGACATTGCCAGCCCGTGCGACTTGGCCCGTGTTGATTGTTGATGATGAAACGGCGGTGCATGATGTCACCCGTTTGGCGTTGTCGGATTTTAGTTATGCGGGCAAAGGCTTGCATTTATACCACGCTTATTCAGGCCAACAAGCAAAAACTCTGTTAAATCAACAGCCTGAAATTGCTTTGGTGTTGTTGGATGTGGTGATGGAGCATGAACATGCAGGTTTGGAAGTGGTGGATTATATTCGCAATGAGTTGCACAATCCGTTTACCCGCATAGTGTTGCGCACAGGTCAACCCGGCACCGTGCCAGAACGGGATGTGATTTTAAATTATGACATCAACGATTATAAAGAGAAAACGGAGCTGACCGCTGAAAAATTGTTCACGGTGCTGGTCAGCGCGTTGCGGACTTACCAAGACTTCAGCCATATCAATCGGATGCGTTATGGGTTGAGTCAAATCAGCCATATTAATCATGCTTTATTGCAAATCGGCACGGTTGCTGATTTGGCTGATTATTTGTTGGCTCTGTTGGGCAGTTTGTTGAGCGCGGACTTTAGCGCGAAAATTGTTATCGATGGCGTGTTGTTGGCGCAACAAGGTGACAACACAGATGAGCCTATGCCGTTGCAAGCGCAAGAGCCGATTTACAGCCGTCAACAAGCGCATTTGCAGTTGGCAAACGAACATTTGAGCTATATTGTGGTGCATCGAAGCCAAGGTTTTGATGAAGCAGAGCGGCAATTGCTGGCGATTTTTCATGCCAATATTCGCGCTGTATTGCCGTGTTGGCAACAAAAAATCACTTAGCCCGCAAAGCGGTGATGGGGTCAGATTGGGCGGCTTGATAGGCGGGATAAAACCCAAAAAACGCGCCGACGATGGACGACACACCCACGCCCAACAACAACGCGGGATAAGACACGATAAACGGCCATGCGTTGTATTGACTGACGGCATAGGTGATGGCCATGCCCAATAATATGCCTATGCACCCGCCCACCAATGACAATAAAATGGATTCGCTTAAAAATTGCAGTTGAATATCGCTGCGTTTCGCACCCAAGGCGCGCCGAATGCCGATTTCCACTTTGCGCTCGGTGACTGAGGCCAACATCACATTCATTACCCCGATACCGCCGACCAATAATGCAATGCTGCCGACAGCCCCCGACAACAGCGCGAACAATTGCATTTGTTTTTCAATGTGTTCGATGATGTCTTCTGCCGCCGTGATGATGAGCTGTAAATCAGGCACACGCGGGCGAAAATAGGTTTTGATTTCTTCTATCGCCAGATGATAATCGACATCGGGCTTCATGCGGGCAATGATGTTGTTGATTTCAGCATTGTCAAAAAAGCGCAAAGCGGTTTTAATCGGGATTAAAATGGTTTGGTCGGTTTGATAAGGCAAAATGCTTTGGCTGACCCCCGGTTTCAACACACCGATGATGGTGAACAGTTTATCGCCAATTTTCAGCCGTTGGCCAACCAACACAGGGGATTGACGGTTAAATGGCCAAGGGACGGTTTTCTCAGCCGACAACAATTGTTGGGCAATATCTGCCCCCAGCACACAAAAATAATGTTGTTTATCCAAGGGCGTTAGCAAACGGCCTTGGGAAGTTGTTAATTTATTTAAATAATTGTATTCATCGGTCACGCCCAAAATATTGACATAATCAATCGCGCCTTGGAAATTGATAAAATGACCGTCGCTGATAAACGGGGCAACCCGTTGTAATGTCGTGGTTTTTTGCGGTAACGCCAACGCATCATCTAATTTGATTTTCGGCATTTCCAGTTGGCCATTTTCGCTTTCATGAAAAATACTGCTGATATTGAGCAAATCCGTACCCAAGGCTTTGAATTCGCTCAAAGCTTGTTCTTGGGCAATTTGGGTAATGGTCATCATCGCAATCACCGCACCGATACCAATGACAATGCCAATCAACGCCAGAACCGTGCGCTGTTTGCTTGCATATAGACTGCGGATTGCTTCGCGTAAATGCCACATTGGTTTGTATTGCCAAATAAATACCCATTTTAACAGTTTTTTCTGGCCTGAATTTGATATGATTTGCGCCCATCAACCGACAACAACCGCTTATGCCCATTATTTTAGACAGCCGTAGACTCTTGTGTCCCATGCCCGTGATTCGTTTGCAACAACTGGCCGAGCAGTTAAGCGCAGGCGAACAAATTGAAATGCACTGCACCGATGTTGGCGTATTACACGATATTCCCGCATGGTGTCGCATCAAGGGCCATCACATGCTTAACGCCGCGCAACAAGCTGATTTGATTGTTTTTTTAATTCAATTGGGTGAAACCTCATGAACGAACGCACCGCTTATGCTTTAAAAGTCACATGGATTGGTGCGTGGATTAATTTGGTTTTATCCGCCGTCAAAATCTTTTTTGGTTGGTTAGGACACTCACCCGCCTTGATTGCCGACGGTATACATTCATTGTCAGATTTGGCCACCGATGTGATAGTCGTCTGGGGCAGTAAAGTGGGCGACAAATCAGCGGATTTAGATCACCCTTATGGCCATGCACGGATTGAAACTTTGGCCACCGTCATCATGGGTTTGGTTTTGTTTTTGCTGGCAGCGGGCATTTTTTGGGATGCCGCCAGCCGTTTGCTTCAGCCCGAACGCCTAACCCAACCCACCGCAATGGCCTTTTTGATTGCCCTGTTGTCAATCGTGGTGAAAGAAGCCTTGTATCGTTATACCATGGTGGCCGCGAAAAAAATTGATTCTCAACTGTTGCGCGCCAATGCTTGGCATCATCGCAGTGATGCTTTTTCCAGCGTGGTGGTGGGCATCGGGATTTTTGGCAATTTTTTGGGTATGCCGTGGTGGGACCCATTGGCTGCCATCGGCGTGGCATTGATGATCGCCCATTTGTCGCATGAACTGATATGGCAAGGTTTAAAAGAATTGATTGACACCGGTGCCAACCCCGACGAGCTGGCGGAAATAGAACAACTGTTGCAAAGCACTTCAGGTGTGAAAGACGTGCATTTATTGCGTACTCGCAAAATGGGCAACAAAGTGCTGGTGGATGTGCATTTGATTGTCGATGACAAAATCAGCGTTTCAGAAGGCCACCAAATCAGCGATGCCGTGCGTTTCAAGTTGATTGAATCCATCGACAACATCAGTGATGTGATGGTGCATATAGACCCTGAAAATGACGAACACCTCGACGGCCAAACGTGCATCAACCGCCGTTTGCCATTGCGCGGCCTGTTGATGCAACAATTACAGCAATATTGGCAAACCGTCACTTGGCGTGAACAATCTTTGTTTGCACAAATTCAACGCATTCATCTACACTATTTGCGCGGTCATTTATCGGTTGACATTTATTTTCCGCTGGAAATTTTATCCCATCCACGGCAAACACCCAGCGAGCAAGCGCAACAATTGAGCGATAGGCTCAACCAAGCCTTGCCTGACAAAATTCACCATCCGCAAGGTGACTACACTTTACAATTGATGATTTACTACAGTTGATTCAAAC
>DYSU01000005.1:34021-54262 GCA_020726335.1 Thiomargarita sp.
CCGCGATAAAAGCCGATGCCAATGTGTTTGTCAAAGACACGTTTTTGCGGTTAATCGCCGCGCAAGTCAAGTTTTTGCCCAGCGGCCACGAATTTTTTGTTGAAGGCGAAGATTCGCTGTTGGTAGCCGCCATCCAAGCGGGTTATATTCCCAACCACGGTTGCACCAATGGCAATTGTGGCCGCTGTAAAGCACGGTTGGCGGCGGGTAAAATCAAAAAAATTCATGAACACGATTATGTGTTGAGCCAATACGAAACGCGCATGGGCTATTTTTTGATGTGCGCGAACACCGCAATCACCGATGTGGTGGTTGAAGCCGACGAAGCCCGAAGTGTGGCTGATTTGGCGTGGCAAAAAATTCGGGCGCAAGTGCGAAAAATTGATTACCCTTGCCAAAATTTGGCGGTGGTTTCTTTGCAAACCCCCAAAACCAAAACCTTGCGTTTTATGGCGGGGCAATGGGTCAATGTTGAATTAGAAAACGGCGCGACCGCGACTTTGCCTTTGGCCAGTTGTCCATGCGATGGCCGCAATTTGCAATGGCATGTTAAGCGAGAAGCACATGATTTTAATCAAAATTTTTTCAGTGCTGAACCCAGCCAAACCGTGTTGATCACAGGGCCGCAAGGCGAATTTGTGTTGAGCGAAAATCATCGCAGTGCATTGATGTTTGTGGTGCAAAACGCTCATTTTGCCCACGCTAAAAGTTTGATTGAACATGCAATTTCCATCGACACCGCCGCTTCGTTTGATTTGTATTGGCAGGCGGATGATGAAAACGGGCATTATTTCAATAACTTATGTCGTTCATGGCAGGATGCGCTGGGGAATTTCAGTTATCACGCACTGGACAATTTGGCGGCGTTGTCACAACAGCTTAACCAAGATTTGGCAGTCAAAAATCACTATGCTGATGTGTATATCGCAGGTGACGTAAACTTTTGCCAGCATGTGCGCCAATGGTTGAAATTACAATGGCCTGCCGTGCAGTTTAAAACCAATCAGCCTGTTTAAAAAAACAGCCCAAGCCAAGCTTGGGCAAACGGTTATTCTTTATTTTTGTAACTGGATAACCCCAGCAAAGTGTAGGCGGGACAAAAACCGAATAAGCCTGTTAATAAGGGTATCAAGCCGATTGCGCCCCAATAACTTTGGGCATATACGCCCGCGCCAATGAGGGCTAAACCCAAGACAATCCTCAAGATTTTATCAAACCCACCGACATTACATTTCATGGTATTACTCCTGTTCTAAACGATTTTTAACTTCAGTCAACATCAGCATGGCTTTATCGGCCACTTGATTGATGACTGCATTGTTTGCCAAAGCAAACACGGTTTGCGGGTGCATAAAAGTGACCACTGTGCCATCGGCCACTGGTCTGACGATAATGTTGCAGGGAAACAAAGCCCCTGCATCGGGGTCGGCATCCAACACTTGTTTGGCTAACGATGCGGCACACGTCCCCAGCATACAGTAATCGGGGTAATCAATCCCGAGTTTTTTCTGTAAAATGGCGGCCACATTGATTTCGCTGATCACCCCCATTTTACTGGCGGTTAGCGCAGCTTTGACTTTATCAACCGCTGTGGCAAAATCACAATTTTTCAGTTCAACCGAAAAAGCATACATTCCAATTTCTCCGTGATTGAATGTTACATTGTAACATCATTCCATTTGAATCGGAATCGTTTGGCGGGTATTTTTGAGCTGATTTTTTTTGTTCAAATAAACCAATGTCGGCTTAAATGATTGAATTTCCTCTTTATTTAACAAAACATAACTGCAAATAATGATGCGGTCTTTGGGTTGGGCTTTGTGCGCCGCCGCACCGTTGATGGAAATGATTTTTGACCCCGCTTTTGCACGGATGGCATAAGTGGTAAACCGTTGGCCGTTGGTGATATTATAGATTTGAATTTGTTCATAATCAGCAATGCCCGCCGCATCCAACAAATCGCCATCAATCGCACACGAGCCTTCATAATGTAATTCGGCATGAGTGACACAGGCGCGGTGCAATTTGGCTTTTAAAAAAGTTCGTAACATCTTAATTCCTTGAAAAATTTTTTATTTAATCAATTCTATCGGGTTCATCAGCTGACCCAGTGGCTGCGCCAGCATTTCACTGATGCAGGACGGTTTTTGTTGGGTGCGTTGTTGACCGCCGCGATTTTTGGTTTGGACATGCGCCAAACCTTGTCTTATCAATTGTTCAGTTTATTGTTGGCTTTGCTGTTGGTGGCCATCGTTGCCGGTCAATGGAAAAACCGTGGATTAATCCACGTCAGCCGCCGTTTGCCCAGCAGTGTGATGACAGGCCAAGCGTTTCATTATACCTTAACCTTGCATAACCTCACAAAACACCGCTTTGCCGAGTTGCGCATCTGGGATGAATTGCAAACCCCTGATAAACGGGATGGGTCATGGATGACATATCGCCAATGGTTGCAACAACAGCAACAACAGCGCGGCGGCAACACCCAAGTCTATTCCGTGACCCAGATACTGGCAGGGGAAAGCCACACCGTGGTATGTCAATTTTTGCCATTGCGGCGTGGTTATGTGTATTTTGCCGCCAGCCAAATAGGCATCAGTGACCCTTTGGGCTTGTATCAAAAAGTCCAACACCACAAAAACCCCGATAAGTTATTGGTTTTGCCCAAATTATACCAAATTCCTGATGGTCAATTGGGGCAACAACGCCGTTATCAACCCGGTGGCGTGGCGCAAACCGTGTCTGTGGCCGAAGGCGCAAGCGAATTTGTCGGGTTGCGTGATTATCGCGCGGGCGATGCGATGCGCCACATTCATTGGAAAAGTTGGGCAAAACGGGGCAAACCGATCATCAAAGAATATCAAGACGAATATTACACCCGCCATGGTTTGATTTTGGACACCGACATTGTTCAAGGTCAAGAAGCGGCATTTGAACAAGCGGTGTCGTTGGCCGCTTCGTATGCGTTTGATTTGGTTAATCAAGACAGTTTATTGGATTTATTGTTTGTCGGTGGGCAAGCTCATCACTACACCGGCGGCCATGGCTTGAATTCGGTACAACCTTTGCTGGAAGTGCTGGCCTGTGTGCCGCCCAGTTATACCGCCCATTTTGAGCAATTGTGCGCGCAAATTCGCCATTATCGTCCGCAATTGAGCGGTGCAGTGGTGATTTTATTGGCGTGGGATGACGCGCATCAGGAATTTTTTCAAGCCTTGCATTTACCGATGAAGATTTTTTTAATCAGCCAAACACCTGAAAAATATCAAAATTTACCCCACGATGTGCATTTGTTGACTACGGATGATTTGCAAAGCCAATTGAATGGGTGAGTGGGTCAGGCGACAAACGCAAGGGCTGAAACAAACGGCCATCGCCGTGAAAATAGCGGGAAAACCCTTCATAATATTCCAGGCGCAACACTTGAATGGCGACAATCGCCCCTTCCAGCACCACGATGAACACATTGCCCAACACCAACACCAGCGCATGGGTTGCGCCGTCGGTTAAATCGGCCAACGCAAACAAAGCGATGGCCAACGCGCTGTGGTTCAAAGCAAACGCCGCCACCCGTAAAAAAGACAAGGTATGGCTGAACAAGGCGATAATGACATCATAGGTTTCAATCACGCTGACCAACAAACGCTCTGCCCAAGGGCGGTCGCTGTGCCAGCCGTGATACAACAACAGCAAACCCAAGGGCAACAACAACCAGCCGCCGGCCAAGCTTTCTAGCCATAAAACCGCCCATAAAATCAAATACAAACTTAACCCCACCAAGCCTGTTGCGCTAAAAAGAGCCGCCTGCCATTGCTTATTCATCAAGTAATTGTAAATGCTGATTAAATTTAACAGCACGATAAAACCCGCGCCGCCTGCCAACGCCAATTCCAACATCAACAGGGGCTGGCTGATGGGTGACAACCACAGCGCGGGCAACCAATGTTCAAAGGCAAACACACTGCCATAAACAAAACCAAATGTGACAGACGACAAACCGATGGCGACGAAAAAACTGAAAAAATTCGGATGCTTGCGCTTAACAGCCCCGGCCACCGCCAACAAACACAACCCATGACCGACATCGCCAAACATGACCCCAAACAGCAAAATATAGCTGAGGCTGAACAGCCAACTGGGGTCAAATTCCCGATAAGCCGTGACCCCATAATTGCGAATCAAAGCCAAAAACGGTTGCATCCAGCGCGGTGGCAACACCTGCGATGGCGTATGGCGGTATTCGTTGACCGTCGGCGCACGCATCAACATCACCACAGGAAGTTTGCTCTGTGTGGCGTGCTGTTGCAAAGCCGCTTGTTGGCAAGCGGGAATCCAGCCGCTGATTTGGGTCAACTGCCCTTTGCATTGCATGGTTTGGCTCAACAGCGCGTAGGGTTTGGCCAAAGTCAACAACTGACCTAATTTCCGCAGGGTTTCTTGGTGGTTTTGTTGTAATTTTTGCCGCTGTTGTTCCAATTCATCTTGTTGTTTTAACAGGATTTCTTGTTGGATATGTAGTTTTTGCTGTACGGTTTTTGGATGGGCATGAAATTCATCGGGAACGCTGATGCGCTGAAAAGAACAGGATTCCAGCAAGGAATGAATGTTGTCTGCGCTTTGCTTTAAACCCGCCACCACCACATGCGCTTGCTCTTCGCGTTGAAAATACACCGACAGCAAAAAACCCTCAATCTGCAAGGCCGCGCTCAAGCGTTTGACATACAGGCTCGGCATCAAACCCAAACGCAGGTCTAAAAATTGTAAATCTTGGCGCAACACAGCCAGATTAATGTCCAGACGTTGAAAATTATCTAATAAATCAAACAAATGGCGAATATCCTGTAATTGTTGTGCCAGCCCATGTTGCTGATTTTTATGGGCAAGACATTGTTGCCACAGCCCAGCCAATTGTTGCCGTGCCGTTTGCAGTTGACTTTCGGTCACGGCTTCGATGTGGACAGGCGCGGTTTGCACGTCTAAGTTCATGTATTGTTTTATTTTTTGCCAATCGGCGTATGCTTGTTGAAAGTGTTGCCGATAATTTTCGCCTTGGCCATCGGGCAATTGGGGGTTGGGTTGGGTGGCTGAATGGGGGTCAAAACAGCCTGATTTTGCCAATAAAATCGCTACGTTAGGCGCATCGGCCAAGGTGGTGAACAAGGTCACATGGCGCATGGTTTGCGGATAAAACAGCATTAAAATCCTCCGATGGCAAAACGGATTTGTTCATCAGGCAAATGCAATAATTTGCCTTTCAATAAAGCGTGGATGTGTTTCAATTGTCTTTCGCGCAACAACAAATACGCCAGCACATGACCAACACCAAACGGTGTTTGGCGCAAAAATTGGTTCGCTTGCGTCATCAATTCTTGTTCCAGTCTCAATTCGCACACTTGAATCGATGGGCTGTTTGCCAAAACCGCGCGCATTTTTGGGGGCAAGAGTTCAGGCAATTGGGCAAAACTTTCAATTTGCACCAAGCGGGTCAACGCTTCAGCCGTCAACTGCCAACCGCCGCCAACCAATAAAAAATAGCTGTGTGACGCAGACAGGCCATAATCAAGGCGATAACGCAACAGCCAAATCAAATTGATTGGGTCAAGCAACTGCCCCAATAAACGGTGCAACCGTGCGCGCTCTTCAGTAGGCAGCTTTTGCACCCGTTTAACCAAACCGACGTAATATTGATGATTGATGGCGGTTTCGATGGTGAACACATCGGGTTGTTGGGTAAAACTTTCACGGCTGTGGCGGGCAATGGTGGCAAATGTGCTGTGTTCCAATTGGCGTAAAGTTTCGTTGATGTCTTCGGCATTGAGCAAGGCTTGCAAGGGCAAATGGGAAAAATACGGCACAGGAATCAATTTATCGCTGATTTGTTCGCGGGTGTGTTGCAATGATTTGCCGCGCAAAATGGCTTTAATATTTTGTAAATCAAAGCGTTGCAACCAATAAATCACCCATTCGCGTTCTTCGCCCGTCAGCGCACGCACCATTGACCGCCCTTCTTTGAGCAACACCGCCAAAAATAACGCATCCATGTTGCCTGCGGGCAACAATTGCAATTGATTGTGTCGCAATTGGGCGATGATGTCATCCAAACCTTGGTTGGCCAACTGCGGCAGAATTTCAGCCAACGGTTGTTGACACAAAGCCAGCAACGCGGTTTTTGACCACAGCCGCTGGCGCGCAAGGCTCACCCATGTTTGCAAATAAGCATAATGCGCTTGTTTGAGCATCATCAATTTTGTTGCACATCCAATAGCAAGGCCAACACCTGTTGCACCGCTTCGTCATGGTGTTGTTCCGCTTCATCCAGCAACAACGCTTGCCGCTCCAAATAACGCCGCTCCAATTCTTTGATGTGGGTTGTGGCGCGCTCTTGGGCTTTGTTGCTGAACGATGCGTGAATGTCGGGAATGCGCGCTTCAAACCGTTGTTCGGCGCGTTTGACTTCGGCGCGGGTTTCGCTGATTAAACGGTCCCGTGACAGCTTGGCTTGCTCTACCACGTCTTGCGCTTTTAATTCTGCGTTTAACAGCCGTTGTAATACGTTGTCCATGTTAATCGTAATGCAAACAGTGATAAGGCAGATGAAGGGGTTGCCCCGTCAATAATTGTTGTAAAAACAACCAGATGGTTTCGCCTGACGGTGGGCAACCGGGCAGAAAATAATCAATTTTAACGATTTCATGCAGAGGTTGCACATGGTTCAATAAGGCGGGAATTTCGGCATCTTGAGGTATTTGGCTGTTGGCCAAACCCATGCCGTTGAGATAGGATTCTGCCAAAATGTCTTTTAAATCAAAGGAGTTACGCATTGCAGGGATGCCGCCATTGAGCGCGCAAGCTCCGATTGCAATTAAAATTTTGCATTGTTGGCGAAATAATTTTAAGGTGGCCAAATTGTCTTCATTGGCCACGCCGCCTTCGAGCAAACCGATGTCGCACGGCTGTAATTCTTTTTGGTCGGTCAACGGTGTGCGGTCAAACTCGACAAGCTCCAATAAATCCAGCAAGCGTTCATCCATGTCCAACAACGCCATGTGACAACCGAAACAACCCGCCAAAGAGGCGGTGGCGATGCGCAGTTTAGCCATCATGGGCTTCACCTTGGGCTATGGGTTTTTGGTCATATAAGCGCGCACCAATGGGGGTTTGATAGGCGGTTTGTTTGCTCAGCAATGCGCCAACCGGACACACTTGCATCGCTTTGTCGCCCAACGCCAACGTGCTGTCGGCCAATTGGCCGCTGGCGGAATTGACGCTTAAATGTGTTTTGTCGCCCCGTTGTTGCAGGCTGAACACATTTTTATGGTCAACGTCGCGGCTGGCGCGCAAACACAGTTCACACAAAATACAGCGGTTGTAATCTAAAAGGATGTCGGGGTGGCTGGCATCGACGGTGCGTTGTGGATAAAAATGAGCAAAGCGCGGGCTAATCATTTCCACGGCATAAGCCAAGGCTTGCAATTGGCAATCGCCACTTTTTTCACAAGCAGGACAAACATGGTTGCCTTCAACAAACAGCAATTGCAACACACAACGGCGGCTGGCGATTAAGTCGGCGCGCTGGTTGTGGATGATTTGCCCTTGTTGGGCAAGCGTGGTACAGGCGGACAGTTTGCGGCCATTGACTTCGACCACACAGAGGCGACAACTGCCGTGGGGTTTGAGTTCAGGGTGATGGCACAAATGGGGAATGTATATGCCCGCCGCATGGGCGGCCATCATGATGGTTTGCTCCGCTTGAAAAGCCACGCGCTGGCCGTCGATAAAAATTTCTGCTGTTTCTGCCATGTTGGATGCCTGCCAAAATTTAAGCCCATTTTAGCGCACTGTGCAGACGACGGCGATTAAATTTTGTGTTGGCTGGCCGATTGGGCTTGTTGAGGTTTTTTGCGCGCTTTGAGTTTTTGTTTGAGCGTATCGACTTGCTGTTGCAACCAGCCGCCTTTTTGCCGCTTGTTAAGTTTTTGAATTTCTTGCGCCGCCGCTTGTAAACTGATGCGTTCGCCCACCATGTCTTTATAAATTTGGTCAGCGATTTTGCGCCGCTTGACGGCATCGCCCGCATCTAAAAATTCTTCCAGCCAATGCAACACGTTGATTAATAAGCCATCGTTGCTTTGCTGTCCACTGTCGGATTGATTTTGTTGTTGAATTTCTTGCATCGCTTGGTTGAGATTGGAAAGCAACACGGTCAATTCGGCGTGGATGTGTTCACGTTGTCCCAGCGGGCTTTGTTCCAATTGTGCCACGGTTTCACGCACCGCTTCTTCGGTCAAATAACCGTGTTCTTTGAAGGAAGTCAATTGCATTAAACCTTGTTCCACCACACGGCTGTCGTTGCTTTGCATTTGAATCAAAGCTTTATGACAGTTTTCCCACGCTTGAAAGCGATAGACAAAATCCAGCCCCGTGCCTTTGATGTTTTGCATCCCCATGATGCGGTTGTAAAATCCCGGCGGGGTGAGGCTGGCGATTTTTTTGATGATTTGATTGCCTGTGGTGTAGGGGCTATGCACCACAAAAATTTTTTGCTCAAACCATGTCCACAGCAAGGCGCGAAAGCGGTTGTCCCTTGTGGTTTGATCGCAGGCTTGATGCAATTGTTGGCTAAATTCTTGATAAGTCTTAAAATTAGCAATGTCTCGTTGCATTCGGTCCATCATTGTTTGGCGAATGTCAGGGTGCAAGGTTTTGGGCAGTTGTTCTGCCAGTTGTTCGGGTTCTTGCCACAATGCCAGCAAACTTTGTTTGTGGCTTTCATCACAACAGTCTGTCGCGCCGAGCATCCGTTCCAGCCGTTTTTGCAATTGCTCGGGCGTGACAGGCACACGAAAATGCACAGCCGTTGCCAGCAACACTTGTTCGGGCGTTTTTTCTGCTTCGTTTTCTTTGGTTGTTGGCCATAAAGTCAAAGACGGTGCGTAACTGTCCCACGCTTCTTTGATATAGCCGACCATGCCCGTTAAATTCGTGCCAATCAATACATGCTGGTCAGCGCGCACATCTTCGACCAACATGCTGGCAAACACCCGTGAACGCGGAATGCGGTCGGCGCGGTTGTTGATGACAGTGGTCAACCAAATGTGGGGGTCAACATCCAAATGGTGGCGGTCAAACCCCATGCGCGTCCAATTGCCCATCGCACCAAAGCGTTCGTTGGCGGACATGCCCATGACAAATTCCAGTTGACGGCTGAGGATTTTGGCGGCGGGATAGGTTTTTAGCACGCCGATGTCGGCCACCACGTTATCGGCCATCGCTTTGAGGGCAAAGGTTTTGTCCAACCCCAATTCTTCGCCCAAAGCCGCCACCAGCGCGATGTTGTACGGGTGTTCTTCATAGGGGAAGCGCGCCAAAATGTCGGGGGTGAGCAAACCCGCTTCCAGCCAAGTGACGGGGCGGATGCGGGTGTTGAATTTTTCTGCCGCCGTGCGCAACACAGGCAACCATTGCTCTTCTGAAGTCAATAACACCGCGTTTTCAGGGATAAAATTGGTCATCACTTTGGGGATGTCGTAGCCCGCAGGCCCTTGCAAATCTTCGTGGTCGGGATAGGTGTTGGTGATGGTGGAAATGTCATCGCGTGTCCAGCGTTTTTGCAACACTTCAACATAAGCGGGGGTCAGCCCCATACATTCCCACAAAAACACATCCGCGCCCAATTTGTCAGCCAAGCGCAACACGTTGAATTGCTCCCAAATGGTGGCTTTGTCATACGGGCGAAACAAAAACAGCTCTTTGCTGGGGGTGAACGGCGGGGCATAGATGAACATCGCCTCGCACCCTGTGGTTTTGGAAAAAATGCTGTAGCCCAAGCCGTTGAGCATTGCCGCTTTAATGCGCTCGGTGCCTGATTTGCCGCGTGTTCCCCAGCCGCCCAAGACCAACGGCAAACGGGCGCGTGATTGGTTGAGCAAATGATTTTGATGCACATGGTTGCCGATGAACAAGGCCCCAATACCCGCTGTGAATAAAGTCAATTGGCTGACGGTATTTTGATAAACCGAAAAAAAATACTCTTGCAACCGTGGCCACAAATCGCCGTAGTGAATCGGAAAATAAAACGGCAACAGCAACGGAAAAAAGCGTTGCACTGCGCTGTCGCAACAACCCATGTCTGTAGTCGTTGTGTCTTTGCTCAATGGCTGTGATTGGCTGAGCAAGGGCCGTTGATGGCTGGAAAAATGGCAGTCAAACCCCAGTTGTTTGACAGCGGTTAAATAGGTGTTGGCTTGGCTTTGGCCTTTTTCGTTCCAATTGCGTAAATGGGCGTATCGGTTGAAGTTTTTAGTCAAATGCAGATAAGCCGTCAACCGTCGAAAAACAGAGCGCGGCGGATAAATGTGGCTGTAGCCTTCGCTGGTGACAATGCTGATATGGCTGCGGGTCAAGCTGTCAATCAATTCATCGACCAACGGCAAATAAGGCCGCCAGCCGTTTTCACTGCCCATGAACAGCGGTTCACCCGGCACTTTGGTTTCTGCCAGCTCGGACATGATGGCTGATGGAATATGCAACTGGCCGACAAAATGGCGGCCAACCGTGTGTTTGTGCGCTTGGCGTTTGTCGGGCGAAGCGTGTTTAAATTCAAAAAGCGCGCGCCAAAGACGAAAGCCAAAGCGTTGGCCTTTGACCACGGTTTTGCCCCAGCGGTGTTGGCAGAGGTTATAGCCATAATCGTTTTGACTGAACAAGGCCAACACCCGCGCCAACGTGGCGTTGTCGTAATTTTTGCTCAAAGGACGCGGCAAGCGTTTTTGTTGCTCGGGCGCAAGCGTGGCCAGCCATTGTTGCAGTTGTTGGCGTAAATGGCTGGCATCGGCATTCATGTCGCACCACACACGTTCCGCGCTTTGCCCTGCCCAACGGCGCACAGCAATGTCTTTGGCCGTTTGGTGCAGGTGTTCGATGTGTTTGGCCAACGTGGCTTGCCATACTTTGGCATGGCTGTTTGGTGTTGAATTTTGTTGCAAACTGTGGCTGATGTCGACCGCCACTTTTAAAGCAGTGCGCAACACAAAAGTGGTTTGTTCTTGTTGCAAGCTTTTGATTAAAATCGATAATAGCATGGGGTGAACGTGTTCGGTCTGCACTTGTTGCAAAATCTGCAACAAGGCACTGGCACGCACCGCTGCGGTGTCATCCAGCAAGGCATAATGGTTTAACCATTTGAAAAATAAGATTTGTGGTATCAAAGCCAGTTGTTCGACCAAGGCTTGACGGACATAAGCGGCGGGGTCTTTGGCGACGATGGGCAACAACGCTTGCGCTTTGGGATAAACAGCGATGTTTTGACACAGCAGTTGTGCTGCTTGACGGCGCACGAATAAATCATCATCAAGGCTGTAATTTTTCAGACGTTTGGATAAAATTTGATATAAATCAGGGGTTTCCTTAAAATAGCTGGTCATCTTCGCCAGCACAGACAATGCCTTGCCTTGAATTTTGATGTCTTGTTTGCGGTCTAATGTGGCGCGGTAAATAAAGCGCAACGCTTCGGGGCTGACATGGTTTTCTTGCAACGTAATGGGTAAACTCAAAATGGCTTGTGACAAGACTTCAAACGCGGCAACACGGATGCGCGCATCGCCGTTGTGGTGCAACAGCGGCAGAATATATTGTTCAATTTCCAGTTGTCGCCATATTTTCAGGGTGGAATGTATTTTTCGTTTGTTGTCCATGGCCAAAACCACCACAGTGGCCAAGCGTTGTAAACAAAAACACAAATGGCGTTCGGTGCGACTGAGCCGCCGTTGATAACGGTCAATGACGGCATCAATGCCAAACCAACGGTTGAAGGCGCGTTTATCGCCCATCAGTTGCCGCCAATTGGCACCCAGCAGTTTGGCATAATCCAAAATGATGCTGTGTTGATCTGCGATGGAAATACTGGCTTGGTAGCGTTTGTTGAAATCTAAATATTGTTGGCGTAACAATAAGATGTGTTGGTGTTGTTGTTTGCTGTAATCGCAAAGAAAATGAGCCAACGTTTCTGGCGTGTGTTCTTTTCTTTGTTGTAGTTGCTTGATTTTATTTCGCTTTTTATCCCAGTCGCTGTACTTTTTCAGCAATATTTCAATTTGACGGGCTTCAATTTTTTGAAGGTAAGGGTGGATATTGTGTTGCAACAACTGTTGAACTTGCTTGGTTTGGCTGTTATTGAACATAGGTATTTGTATTAAAAGGAATAACCGTCAATCAAGAGGCGTTTATTGACGGTCAAAAAATTTTTATTGGTAAACTACAGATTATGCTGTTGTTTTTCTATATCACGCCGCCGCGATCCCGGCAATAACAATTCTAAAAATTGGTAAATATAGTTGCGTAAATAGCTGTTTTTGCGAATGGCCACCCATGTGCGCACAGGGTTGAACAGGTGTGCTGCGCTGATGATGGTCAATTCTGGGTGTTCTTCGGCAACAAATTCTGTTTCAGTAATGATGCCAACATTGTTGCCCACTTTAATATCACCGATGATTAATTTGCTTTTGCTCAAGGAATGGATGATGCGCGGGCTTAAATCTTGTTCAGCAAAAGCGTTTTCAATCACATTGCGTGAGGTGGTGCCTCTGGCATAAGTGCTGAGCGGATGTTCAATTAAGTCTTTAAATTCAATCCGTTTTTTCTGATTTAAGGGGTGGGTTTTTTTGACTAAAATGACCAATTGCCAACTGTCGAGCGGAAAATAAACCAAATCGGGGCGCATGTCGGGTAAATCAGAGATAATGCCAATATCGGTTTCGCCTGAAGCCAATAATTTGGCGATTTTGATCGGCTCATCTTCTTGCACTTCTAAAGCGATGTTGGGTTGGATTTGATAATATTGATTGAGAATGGGCAAAATGCGGTGGGTTGCTGCGTGGCGCGTGGCGGCAATCATCAATGTGTTGCCTGAGTTTTTGTAGTATTCAGTGGAAATTTGTTTGATGGCGCGAATATCGGCCAGCACATTTTCCACCACTTGCAAAATTTTTTCCCCGGGTTCGGATAACCCCACCAAACGTTTGCCACTGCGGCGAAACAGTTGTAACCCTAATTCATCCTCTAAATCACGCAGGTGTTTGCTAATCCCAGGTTGGGAAGTGTATAAAGTGGTGGCCGCAACTGACATGTTCATGCCTTGTTTAACCACTTCGTGTAGACATTGCAATTGTTGTAGTTTCATTTTTTAATCCGTTGTTAATTTTTTTCCATAATCTGTCCTCTCAAACACCGCATGATTGGCGCATTCTGCGCAATCATAATATTGTTATATTGATTATGTATTTCATTTTAGGCTGTGAAAGCACTATAGTTGTTTTCAACGAAGCAACAAAAGGCAGTTTGTTACTTTGTTTGTTTTCTCCTTTATAGTAGTCGTTAAAGTAGTTGTAAGGTTATCGTCACCCAAAGCCAAAATATGGCAGGTATTTTGGCACTTTAAAGCGGTTTCGTTTTAGTTCATCGCTATCGGGGATTGAATTTTTGGCAGAGAATTCAATCCCCCTTTTTTTGCCCATTACAAACGATTGTTCTCCGTCACATTGCCTTGCACGGTATCATCTGCAAAATGATTAAACACATGCACATCGCGTTGCGGAAAAGGAATTGAAATATGATGCTCACGAAACACCCTGTCAATTTCCTTATTGATTTTATGGCGCACTAAATTTTGATTAACATATTCAGAGACAAACACCCGCACTTCAAATTCCAATGCGCTGTCTGCAAAACGCATAAAAAACACCCGCGACGTATATTGCGGTAAAACCAAAGGTTCAGCTTTGATGATCTCATACAATAATTTTTCCACCAACTCAATATCTGTACCATAAGCCACACCCACAGGAATAATCACCCGCACATTGGTGTTGGTCAATGACCAGTTGATTAACTCATTGGTTATAAAAGATTTATTAGGCACAATCAATTCTTTGTTGTTTCTATCGGTGATGATGGTGGTGCGCATATGAATGCTGGTGACTTCACCGTTAATATCACCCACCGTCACCATATCACCGATGCGAATGGGGCGTTCAAATAAAATAATCAAACCCGATACAAAATTGGCAAAAATTTCTTGCAACCCAAAGCCCAAACCCACGCTGAGTGCAGCCGCCAGCCATTGCACTTGTGACCAACGCAAACCCAAAGAGTGGGCGGCAAACAACACGCCCGAAACTAAAATCAAATATTTGGTCAAAGTGGCAATGGTATAGCGTTTATCCGCAGGCAATGACAAACGTTGCAACAATAAAAGTTCCAACATCCCGGGTAAATTCAACGCAGCCAACACCGTCACCACCAACGCCACCAATGTGAAACTGACATCATAAAAAGTGACAGGCATACTTTGTTCAACCCCATCAACCACACTGCTGACATGCCACAGTACCACATCATCCAGCATAGACAACACGGGCGTGATGTCCACCCAAGTGTACCACAAGCCACTGATTAAAAAGCTAAAAACAATCAAACGCAACAAGGCCCGCGCTTGCACACTGATGGAATTGACATCAAAAACAGGCGGCACATCCAAAACTTTTTCATCGGTGAGTGCGTATAACTTGCGTTGCTGGCTCAAGGCCTGTTCAAAAGCCAGCTTGCGTTCAGACAGCGAAATCCAACGCACCACCAAATAATACAACAACAAACTGGCCACCACAAAACCACTGGAATGAAACAAGCGAATGCCCACGCTCAAACTGGTGTAAAAAAACCCATTAAAAGCCAAACCGATGGGCAATACCGTGGCGGCAACAATCAACAAGCGCAACCACAAACGATGGCGCAAATGCCGTCGAAAAACCAAATTCAACAACACAAAAATGGCCAAACAACTGCCAAACAGAGCCAAACGCCCCCATGTTTCTTGTACTGAAGTGTTGTTCATCACATAAGACAAGCTTTGCGATAAGGTGATGACAAACAACAGCGGAAAAATCAACAATTGAAACCACGATAAATTGAAAAACAACACATCGCAATAACCTTTAGACCAAAAAAAATGGCCGCGAAACACACCCTCTTCTATACACAAAAAGCGCAAAAACTCGATTAAAAAGAACACCATACCAGCATAAAACAAGGCTTGACCCAAGGCATGAGAAAACTGTTGTTCTTCTGTTTGCAACAGCACCCACGCCAAGCCATTCAAAAACAACACCCACGGCAGTGCCAGCAACAAGCTGAAAAAAATCGCTTTTAGCGTAAAAATAAAATCGTCTTTCAATACATTGCGCACGAATTTTTTTTGTTTTGCCAATGCCTTAGCAATGTGTTTGCGAAACAACAAACTGCTGCTGAACAATAAAAACCACAGCCATAAAACCACGGGATGACCCACAATTTGAGGCAATAAATCTTCACGGATATGATTCCATTGTTCATAAGAGCCAAATGGCAACGGCGCGTGATAAAAAGCCTCAATCCACTGCCAATCAATCGGGTTTAAGTTGGGAATCCAAAACAGTTTTTCATCCAATAACTCAATATATTCATTGGCTTTTTGCATCAATTGCTGGTGGTCACTGTCCAAGCTGTACAACAATTTAATGTATTGGCTGTACATATCATTCAATTGGCCAAACAAAGTTTGCCGTTCTTGTAATATTTGGCTCAAATTGTCTTCAATTTCTTCCCGATCCGCTTTGGACAACTGCAAAGCTGTTGAAGCCAATAAATCTTGCACCGCCTGATTGAGCGACCCCATCGCTTGTTGCGCACGGTTTAATTGAAATTGCGCCAAACGGCTGGCAATCAATTGTTGTTGCCGATTCTCCACGTCTTTTTGTTGTAAACGACTGATTTGAGGTATTTTTTTCTTTTGTTGAAAAAAAATATCGGCCAGATTTTTATGCAACCCTGCAATTTCAAATTGCTGTTGCAAATTATCGAAATCGGTCTGCAACTGTTGCAAATAACGCTGTTGACGGTCTTTTTCTTGGGTTGCTTGGGTAATTTGTTGACTTAAATCAGACATTTGCTTGCTCAAATTGCGGTTTTCCGCAATCGCCGCTTGTTCAAGCTCGGTTTTATGGCGCGCCGTTTTTTGTTTTTGTTCAATCTCCCGCGCAATTTGCTTGGCTTGCTCTTCTTGTTTTTGATTGACAATGTTCTGTTGTAAACTGACTTCAGTTTCCAACATCTGAATTTGTTGTTGCAATAATTCAACACTGGCTTGCGTCAACGCCAAGCGCGCTTCGTGACTTAAGCTGTTTTGTTGTAATTTTTGAATTTTCGTGGCAATACTCTGATGCTCTGTTTCTAAACGCAATTTTTGAGCGGCTTGTAAGGCATGGTTAAAAGCAGGGTTGTCAACGGTAGTTCCAGCGGTGTTGTCTGTTTGTTCAAGGTTATTAATGGTTTCGCTCAGTTTGGTGAACTGGTCTTTTTGTTTGATCAAAGCCTCACTGGTGATGGGTAAATCTTTTTTAATTTGGTTGAGTTGTTGCGATTGTTCATCATATTTTGTTTTTAAACTCAACAACATGCTTTTTTTGTCCACCAGCCTTTGGTTGAGCGTGGCCAAATCCAATTGCTGTAAATCGGTTTCACTGGGCAAAGCCGTGTTGCGCAATTTTTCCAGCCGTTGTCGCAGTTGTTTGGTTTTTTCGGGTGCAACTTTAATCACTTGTTGGTATTCTGCCGCTTGGGCTGAATCCTGCGTTTGTTGGGTTAAAAAATTTTGGCTTTGCTCATATAAAGTCAGCAATTGTTTTTTTTGTGCTTCGCTTAAAGTGTCATCTTGGGAAATTTGCTTAATTTGTGCCGAAATATTTTCTTTATTATCAAGCGCATAAACCTGATTTGACAAAAAAATCCCACACAATAACCCTAAAAATCGCAATAAATTCATCATAGACAACGTCGATAAAAAGATTATTTTAACTTAAAACCAAACAAGACACTGTAAAATCATGGACAAACGAATTCAACGGGAAAACCAGACGGTAACGGCGATGATTCGCTTATTTTGTCACGCCCAGCATCAAAAAGAGAAACCATTGTGCCATGAGTGTGAACAACTGCGCCTTTATACGGCACAACGCAATCAAAATTGTCCTTTTGGCGCACAAAAACCTGTGTGCAACCGTTGTCAAGTGCATTGTTATAGCGCATTTTATCAGCAGAAAATCAAACAAGTGATGCGTTATGCAGGGCCTAGAATGTTGTTTTATCACCCTATTTTGGCTTTTTGGCATTTTTTAGACAAGCGTCGGCCAACCCCATTAACCCAAGGGAAGCGTAAAAAAAGCTAAGGTTTGAATGAGTTGGCTCGCATCGCCATGTTTTGCGCCAATTGTTGCCGCTCAGCCAAATTCAATTGGGCGATGATGTCGATCAACAAGGGTTGGGTCAATTGATGCAGTTTTTGCCGTTGGTGATTAAAATTTTCCACAGCTTGTTGCAGTTGTTGGCGGTCAAACGGTTCAGTTTGTAGGCTGATAACGATTTGTTGTTTGGCTTGGTGCAGTTGTTGGCGCAATTGCAACCATGTTGTTGTGTGCGGTTGTAAACGTTGTTTGGCTGAAGCGGGCAGTTGTTGCAAAATGCGGTTAAACCCATGATGCGGTACATCCATCCGCGTGGGTTGCCAATAATACCCAAGACAGCAACCCAGTAAACCCAAATTCAGCACCCACGAAACCAACAACAGTGCGGCAAACAAACGTGGGTTTTGCTTTATTTCGTTCATAAATCCATCTCATGGCCTGCCATCATTAACACCCAGCTTTGTTCTAAATCCAACCACAACAAGTCTTCCACCGAAGGGGTTGATAAACCGCTGGCGAACAAACCCAGCAACAGCGGTAAACCCAACAACAACGCAGGTCGCCAACAATGTTGCCACTGCGATTCACCCCACAACCAATGGCACAAATAAAAATAACCGTCTCTAAACGGTGTTGGGCAAATTTTAGCTAAAATATTGGCATACAATTGTGGCGCAGGCAAGGGCGCAACAGATTGATTTAACAACATATCCAGTTGTTGTGCTTGGCAATAAAGCGCGTTATCAGGCTGTTGTTGCAACCAGCTTAAAGCGGCTTGGCGTTCCGCAACCGGCCAATGGTGGGCTTGACTGCCGTAAGCGGCGATAAGCTGTTCAAAACGTTGAAGATTCATGGTATGGTTTTAAGGTTCTTCTGGCTCTGGCCAACAAAGATTCTAAAGCGTTGACAGTCAAATTGAGAACAGTGGCGGCTTCTTGATTGGACAGCCCTTGGTAATAACACAACAGCAACGCACTGCGTTGCCGCTCAGGCAGTTGCAATAACAACCGAGTGATGTGTTGTTGCAACTCAAGTTGATAAAGCGTGTCTTGTTGATCAAGCATGACCACATCCGCCACATGGTCTAAACTCACCGTGACCCATGCGTTTTTACGAAAAAAATCCATACAACAGTTGTGGGCAATGCGATGCAACCAAACCGATAACGCGCCTTTTTCGACCCGCCATTGTTTGGCGTGATTCCAAACTTTAATAAACGTTTCTTGGCAAAGTTCTTCTGCATCCGCACGGTTGCCCACCATGCGCCAAATATAAGCATACATCATCGGCATATATTGTCGCATCAGTTGATGCAAAGCGTGTTCATCGCCTTCCTGAATCGCTTGCATCAACGCAGGGTCAGACATAAAACGCGGTTAAAAATTTGATCCTTTGGCAGGCGGTCCTGCTGGCTTGCCTTGGGATTCTTTATAGCGGCGAGGCCCTCTTTTTTGCGCCATAAATTCTTCTTGACTGATTTTATGGTCATTGTCGCTGTCCAATTGGGCAAAACGTTGTCGGCGCAACGCTTCTTTTGCCGCTTGACTGCCCACGCCTGCACTGCCCACTTTACCGTCGAAAAACTCCGCTTCACTGATAAAACCGTCACCATCGCCATCCAACTCACTGAACCGTTGTTCAGCACGCTTGTTGCGAAAGTCGTCATCTCGGGCATAAACCGACGGTAAAACCAACACCATCATTGCAACATAACACACTGTTTTTGCTCTCATTTATAAGCCCTTTTATTGCATTGTCCGCCCACTTTTTGTAATTCATCGCCATCAATTTTGCCGTCTTGATTGGCATCAAAACGCTCAAACAACGGCACAATGGCTTGCATTTCTGCCAAGGTCACTTCGCCATTTTGGTCAGCATCCAAAGTTTGAAACATTTTTTGCCCCCAATCGCCTTTTTTTGCTTGGCGTGCAGCGTGTTGGGCGGCCAACTCATCTGGGCTGATTTGTTGGTCACCGTTGCTGTCAATTTGGGCAAAACGGGCGGCGCGGTTGCCCCCACGACCTTGGGGATTTTTGCCTTGGCCAAATTCATCTTGGCTGATAAACCCGTTGTTATCGCCATCCATCGCGCCAAAGCGTTGCGCCATATAAGCCGCACGGCGTTGGGCTTGCGCCGCTTGCCATTCACTCAAAGTCACCGCGCCATTTTTATCGGCATCGGCTTGGTTGAATTTTTCATTGCGCACTTGCACGGCTTCTTCACGGGTGATCACCCCATCTTGATTTAAATCAAACTTTTGCAACAGTTTTTGCCCCGATTGTGGCAGGGGCAACCCATCATTGGCCAAAACCATGGGCGACAAACCCAAGAGGGCCACAGTACAACATATGTTCATCATTTTCATCGGTTCATCTCCTATAAAAAACTCAATAAAGTATACGTTATCCGCTCAAAAAAACTGTCGGGGATAAAAAATTATTTTCGAAAACGCTCAAATAATTCACGTCGGGAAACCTCTTGTTGCCATGCGCATTGTTTTTTCACTTTTTGCAAATTCTCATTACGGGTTGCAATGATTGTCTGCCATGTGGCAAACACTTGCGCCACATCTTGATATTCCATCATCGACAAGGCCAAAGGGTGCAATAAATAATGTCCCCATGTGGGCGAATAATTCAAATGCAATTGTTGTTTGCCCGTTAAAAAATCCACTTTCATCGCAGGCCCTAACACCACATACGCTTGATTTTGGCGTTTTTGGGCTGACCAAGTGGCAGGAATGCTTATCTTTTCAGGCACTTGGGTTGGCACAAACAAGCGGCTGAACATCCACGGCGTAAGCAACAGAAAAATCTGCCATTGTTGATAATGGCGAAACGCGCTGATTTGAATCGGCAACGCAGGGTTGTGACATGCGCCCCATAAATCATCGACAAAATTTTGTTGATAGACCGTTTCATCCACCGCTTTTCCGTGCAAATCACCGTGGCGATAAAACGATTCAAACGGG
>DYSU01000005.1:54362-66923 GCA_020726335.1 Thiomargarita sp.
TTCATCCACCGCTTTTCCGTGCAAATCACCGTGGCGATAAAACGATTCAAACGGGGGACAAGCGGTGTGTGGGTAACCGCTGATAAATAAACGGGTGTGTTCCGCCTGCCATTCGCCCAGCGGCAGACCTTGCAGTTCAAGCACAGCAGGTTGCAATTGCGGCCATGTCGGTTGCATCGCTTGCAACGTGGCCAAAGCGGTGGCATCGGGTGCGCCCAACAATTGCGCGGCAAATAACAAGCGGTGTTGCATAAAGAGACCTCAAAGTGTTTTTAGCCATCAATTATTAAAATTTTTCGGTAAAAAATCAATAAAACAAAGAAAAATGATAAGAATCATAGAGTTAAATAAAGCAAAATACAATGAAAGTCATGGTCATAAAAACAGCCATCCCTCTGCTAGAACCCAGCAATTTACTGCGTTAAATGATTGATAATAGACTAAAATTACTTTACAAGCTGTGTGATAAAGCGTAGGCTTGCGGTTTTCATTTTTCTATGTTTTTTGGATTATATTGTTATAAAATCACAAAAAGAATAGATAAATAGGGTTATAACATAACAAGCATTAAGGAGGGAACGTTATGGCTTGGAAATTTCCGAGTTTATCACGGCGGACTTTTTTAAAAGCGGGCGCGTATGGCGGAGCCAGCTTAAGTTTATTGCAACCTGCGCAATTGATACAAAACGCCACGGCTGACACCACTGACGGCGTAGAAACCAGCCACAGCATCTGCAATTTCTGCTCATCTTTGTGCAACATCAAAGTCACCACCCACATTAAAAATGGCAAAAAACGGGTGGTCAAACTGGCAGGCAATCCCAATTCCACATTGAATCGCGGCAAAATGTGCGCACGCGGTCAATCGGGTCTGCATCAAACCTATGACAGCGACCGCATCAAACAGCCGCTGATTCGCGTTGAAGGCTCAAAACGCGGTGAGTATAAATTTCGCACCGCCACATGGGATGAGGCGTGGGATTATATCGCCCGCAAAAGCAAAAGCGCGCAGATTCAACCGTGGGAATGGACCATGGTCGGCGGTTGGACTTCGTGTGTGTTTTATATGAATTGGGCCGTGCCGTTTGCCCTGTCCAATGCTGTACCCAATATTGTCGCTTCACCGATGCAACATTGTGTCACCACCGGCCATTTAGGCACTGATGCGGTGACGGGCAATTTTAATATTCACGATGAAATTTTGCCTGATTACGACAATGCCCAATATATATTATTGGTGGCCAATAATTCATCCATCGGCGCGGTGTCCACTTGTCGGGTGGTGCGTTTTGCCCAAGGCAAGAAAAACGGGGCAAAAGTGGTGGCTTTAGACCCGCGCCAATCAGAAACTGCGGCCAAAGCCGATGAATGGTTGGCCATCAAACCGGATGGATTTGGATTTTTGTTTAGCGATGTTGCGCGAAATGTTGACCCAAGGCTATTACGATGCCCAATTTTTGAAACGCTACACCAACATGCCGTTTTTGGTTTATCAAGATGCGCAAGGCCAATGGCAGTTGGTCAAAGATGAACAAGGGCGGCCTAAAGTCAAAGACGACGGCGGCAAACAGCCATTAGTGCAGGCGTTGGCCGAAGGCCATGAGCAGTTGCCCAGCGTCATCCCCGCCACAGATGCGCCGATACGCACTTTGCCCGCGTATACCAATAACAACCGCGAAGACATTGACGGCCATGGATTTTGTCCTGCGCTGACGGTTCCCAAAGGCACCCTGGTCGATGGCCATGAAGTGATCACCGTTTTTCAAGCCCAACTGGCTGAATTAAAAGACAATACCCCGAATGGGCGGCCAAACAAGCGGGCAAAGACATGCAAACCCAATTGGCCACCAAAGCGGGGCTGGATTTTGCCCATCTGGTCATCGGTGCGGTGTCCAAAGGCGAAAACTTTCCCCACGGCAAACCCGGTTGGGCGTGGGCATATGCCCAGCAACAAAAAGCGGCGGGCAAACCATGGGTGGCTTTGCCTGTGATGGCCGATGAAGGCTTGAAAGAATCGGTGGAAGGTTCATTGCTGTGGAAAGGTGAACCCTATAAAACCCGCGCCATGATTATCAACGCCGCCAATCCGATTCGCCATTATTATTCTGACAGCCATTGGAAAGCCATCATGACCCACGACAATGTGGAATTGGTGGTGGGCATCGACGTGTTGCCGTCAGACACCACACCTTATATGGATGTGATTTTACCCAACAGCACTTATTTAGAGCGCAATGAACCCACCTTGTACGGCAACGGCGTGAACCAAGATTTGGCCGTCACCACCCGTTATGCGGCGATTGAATCCCTGTATGACACATGGGAAACGCCCGATATTTTATTGAAATTTACCGAAATCATCAGCGGCAAAACCGATGAATTTTTAAAAGGCATTCAAGGTTTGGTTGGTTTGCCTGCCGAGGCAGTCAAAAAAGAGCTGGCCAAACAACAGCAAGCAGGCACTAAAAGCCCATTTAGCGCGGCTTGTCGCACCGTTTCATTTGCTGAAACGGCCAAACGGCTGCACACCACGCCCGAAAACATCGACAAAGTGTTGCGTGAAAAAGGCATTTATCACGAACAAAGTTGGCCTGACATTTTGAAACACGCGGCTGTGCCGTATCAAATGCCTGCGGTCACCCCCAGCGGACGGATTGAGTTTTTCAGCGGTTTGTTTGACAGTTTACGCGGCATGGGGGTTGAAGGGCCGCAATTTAGCGTGTTGGCCGCCATCAATGTGTTTAAAGGCGATATTTATAAAGGCGTGTGGTTGCACCCTGACCGCGCAAACGCATTGGGCATTGCTTCGGGCGATACCATTAATTTGACCAACACGTTATCAGGTCAACAAGCGCAAGGCGTGGCCTATGTCACCCGTAAAATTCGGCGCGATTCGGCGTTTTTGCATTCCTCTTTTGGAGTGGAAAATCA
The DNA here is from genome assembly GCA_020726335.1 of Thiomargarita sp. Lineage (GTDB taxonomy): Bacteria > Pseudomonadota > Gammaproteobacteria > Beggiatoales > Beggiatoaceae > DYSU01. The sequence continues at coordinate 57,294 of DYSU01000005.1, forward strand.
ACAATTAACGCGCAGTTTTGCCTACGGCGGCACGGCCACCAATAAATTGATTCCGCACACGGTTGAACCTGTGGTGGCGGGTTTTCGTTCGCAAGAATTCACCCTTAAAATAGCCAAAGCCTAAGGAGGACACCATGACACGTTATGCTATGGTCATCGACCTCAACACCTGTGTGGGGTGCAATGCGTGTATGGCCGCTTGTGCGGTCGAAAATCAAACCCCCGTGTGGGATAACAAATGGCGCACTTATGTGCATGACAAAGAAATCGGCACGGCTGAAGACATTCATCGTCGCTTTTTTCCACGCTTGTGTAACCATTGTGCCAACCCTGCTTGCATGAGCGTTTGCCCCACGGGCGCAACCTATCAGCGTGCAGACGGCATTGTGTTGGTGGATGAAGATTTGTGCATGGGTTGCCGCGCTTGCGCAGTGGCTTGCCCGTATGATGCGCGTATGGAAGTCACCTACAGCGATGTGCGCCAAGGCAAGGAATTTTATGGCGAAGATTACCGCCGCCGCCGTCCGAGCATGGACAAATGCAGTTTTTGCGCGCATCGGGTTGACCAAGGCTTAAAACCCGCTTGCGTGGAAACCTGCGTGGGTTCGGCGCGGATTTTCGGCGATTTAAACGACCCCAATGACGAAGTGGCTAAATTGGTCGCCAGCGGCACCGCACGACCTTTGATGGCGCACTTAGGCACGCAACCCAATGTGTATTATATCGATGATTTAAAAAGGAAAGGCTGATGGACGCAACCATGAATTTTTACACCCAAGATTATTGGACTTGGTGGATTGCCGTTTATTTATTTTTTGGCGGCTTGGGCGCGGCCACGTTGGTCACGACTTTTTTAAGCGATATGTATTTGCACCCCAAAAAAGAGCTGGTGCTGTGGGGGGCGTGGTCAGGCATTATCATGCTGGGCGTGGGTTCTGTGATGTTGTTTGGCCATTTGCTTGACCACATGGCGGTGATTCATGTTCTCAATCCATTGGTGTTGTTTTATCAACCCCATGCGTGGATTGCGTGGGGAACGCAGTTTATTTTGTGGATGATGGTGTGGGGCTTTTTATACGCTTTGCCGTATATGCGCGAATCACCCTTTTTCATGAACTTGCCCCTGGTCAAAACATTTTTGCAATGGGATTTCGTCATCAAAGTGGCGAATAAATGCGGTCAATATTGTCGTCTTTGCGGTTGGTTGGCCACGGTTAACGGCATTGGTACGGTGGTTTACACGGGTTTGTTGTTGCAATCGTTTCCAGCGGTGGCCTTGTGGCATAACCCCGGTGTACCCATTTTATTCACCGTCTCGGCTTTTTCCACTGCAATGGCGTATTTGTTGTTGGTGCTGAATTTTTTCGGCCACAAACAAGAAGACCGTCCGTTGCGGGTGTTTTATGAACGTACTGATGTGATTTTAATTGCGACTGAATTGGTTATTTTGGCCTCATTTTTCTTCTATCTACAACGCGGTTCAGAAGCCGCCGCCATTTCTTCGCAAATGTTGTGGCATGACTGGGGTTGGTTGATTGGCTTCATCGGTTTTGGCTTGATCGTACCCTTCTTTATCGAACTCAAAGGGGTTTTGAAAGGTTGGCAAGGGCCGATACCGATCATGCTTGCCTCGGTGATGGTGTTGGTCGGCGGCTATTTATTGCGCCATTATTTTATGTACGCAGGTGTATACGCCCAACCTTGGTAAGCGTTTAAAAAACCAGCACAGGTGGCCTGTGCTGGTTTGATGTCAATGGGCAAAATGGTTGGCAGGTGTTGTTTGGTTAAATTCCGCTTCAATCGCGTTGAGCATGTCTTCCATGCCCACAGGTTTTGCCAAAAATCGATTACAGCCGACATTTTCAGCACGCGCCAAATCGGATGCACTGTCTGAAGCGGATAAAGCGATGATTGGCAGTTGCTGGCGGTCAAAGCCTTTTTCTTGACGCAAATATTCACAGGCTTCATAACCATCTTTCACAGGCATTTGCATGTCCATTAAAATCAAGGCGGGATTCTCTTTGAGCGTCAGTTCAATCGCTTCATCGCCATCGCTGGCCGTCACCACATCATAACCATTTTGTTCTAAATAAAACTCCAATAACATGCGAATACCCGCACTGTCATCAGCAATCAATATTTTCTTAGCCATAATCTGACCTATTTTTATCCGAAAAAGAAAAATTCGGTGATTTTTAAGCAAGAATCAAACCCATACAATGCAAAATCACTCTGCAGCCCTTAAAAATCGTAATCAATCATCAATGGCGCGTGGTCAGAAAAGCGTTGCTCTTTGTAAATGTGGGCGGTTTTGACTTGCTTGGCTAAATCTGCGCTGATGATTTGATAATCAATGCGCCAACCTGTGTTATTCAGCCACGCTTGGCCGCGATTTGACCACCATGTGTATTGCTCAGCTTGTAGGTTGACACAGCGAAACGCATCGACAAATTGACCGTTGTCCAGCAAAGCATCCATCCAAGCCCGTTCTTCGGGTAAAAAACCTGAATTTTTTTGATTGCTCTGCCAATTTTTAAGGTCGATTTTCTGATGCGCAATGTTCCAATCACCACAGACAATCAAGGGTTGCGCCTGTTGACGCAAGAACGGCAAAAATTTAGCCATGAACGCATATTTCAAGTTTTGCCGATGCTCGCCTGCTGTGCCTGAGTGCATATACAGCGAAGCGACGGTTAAGTTGCCCAATTGGATAGCCAAATAACGCCCTTCTCGGTCAATTTCGGGCCAACCCAACCCAACCGTGACTTTATCGGGCAAGGCTTTGCTGTAAATGGCCACGCCGCTGTAGCCTTTTTTTTCCGCATCGTGGTAATGGCAATGATAGCCTTTGGGATGAAACTGAGGGTCATCCAGTTGCTGGCGTTGTGCTTTGGTTTCTTGAATACAAACTACATCGGCATTTTGCGCCGCCAACCATGAGAAAAAACCTTTTCTAGCGGCAGCGCGAATGCCATTGGTGTTGATGGAAATAATACGCATGTTTAACCGAAAATGCTTTGCCACCAGCGGCGGCGATTGGCGGGCAATGGCATGTCATCTTCCAACGGTTGCGGTGGTAAGCGACTCAACAACCAGCGCGGATAAACGGTATAGCCACAGGAGCCACAGGACGAACCCAAATGGTGTGGGTCAAAAATTTTCACCATACTGGGGTGGTCAAATGAATCAGCGTATACGATGCCGCAATAATCATGTTCATGCTCTTTGCGTAACAACACATCTATTTCACGGATAAACTGTTGTAAACTCTCCGCATGGGCAGGGGTTTGCGGCAATTCGTGGTTGAGCAAATAAATATACCATTTATCAGGGGTTTGCAAGATGGTGTGCCACAACGCATCCAATTGTGGCCAGCGCAAAGCACTGCTGAATCGGCCACGGTAATGGTGATAAAAATCAGTGGTCATCGGGAGTTATTCAAACGTTAAAGTTGTTTAAGTTCTTGTAAAGAAAGATATTCTTGGCCATTGCCTTCGGTTTTGATTTTCAATACCACACTGTACAGCGCGCCATTTAAGTCCATTTTAGGCAAGATCAATAAATCGCCTTGCTGGCAAAAAGCTTTGCCATTGCACGGGTTGTTGCGGGTGATACGACCACCGTTTGCCCAATTGAGAAACACGCTTTCATCCGCGCCCAGCATATAGGTGAACGCCACTTCATCCAATTGAATGCCCGCGCCATAACGGTTATCGCGGTTGAAAAACCCAAAAAACACACACGAACCCGTGCGAAAAAATTCAGAATGGATGTCGCGCTCATGGGTGTAATTGCTGGCACCCGTCATCACTTGCCAATCTGCCAATGATTGGGGCGCATTGGGCAGGGGCGCATTACAAGCGCGTTCGCCATAATCATGAAACATCACCGATTGGCTGGCTGCCAATGCCACCGCATTGATGCCCATGCTCAATTGCACGATCCCCGGCGGGATAAAAATATTAAAATAAGCGGCTTGGCCTTGCTGAATGCGCCATGGAATGGGGTTGGTTTGTGGAATGGCCGCGATATAAAACAACCGCCCGCGATTGATGTGTTTGGGATTGAATGCCGCGTTCGCATGTCGCTCATTTTGCGGGGGCAATTCAATTCCGCCTGTCCAATTTCCCATGACGATACTCCTGTGATTGAATAGGCCTCATAGCATACTGCACTTTAAGGCGTTTGTCTTGGATGACAATGTATTTATTGTGAATTTTTTTGTAAATACAGCAGTTTCAAATAGCGATAATACACCCCTTCAGCATTGGACACCGCCAACATAAACCCTTCTTGGCCATCCAAAAAACCCAAGCGCAACACATAGGTACGCAAAAATGTCCACAACCCATGCAACACGGCTTTGCCCAAACCGCCTGTTTGCCCTTGCGCCCATTTTTGCGCCGCGCCTGCACGGGAATAGGCATTGATTTTGGCCAATACGCTGTCCAAATCGGCAAAAGAATAATGCAACAACGGCTGGTGTAAATATGCAGTTTGTCCTTGATTTAACAGCACTTTTTCATGCACCCTCTCAGGGGTGAATTGGCCGCATTCACGTTTAAACAAACGCAACACATGATCGGGCGACCAACCGCTGTGGCGAATTAAACGACCACAATAATGAGAATTGCGTGGAATAAACCAGCCCGTGATGTCGTTGTCTTGTTGAATCACCTGTTCAATTTCTTGGCGCAACGCAGGGCTGACACGTTCATCGGCATCAATCGACAACACCCATTCATGGCTGGCCAAGGCCAAAGCGCGGTTTTTTTGCACGCCAAAGCCTTGCCAATCGGTTTGCACCACGTTATCGGTATAGGCTTGACACAAAGCGATGGTATTGTCGCAACTGCCTGAATCCAGTACAATGATTTCATCCGCCCAGCGCACGCTGTCCAGACAAGCGGTGATATTGGCCGCTTCGTTGCGCACGATTAAAATCACGCTTAACTTATTCATAACCCATGCGTTTTAATGCGCGTTCATCGTCTGACCAGCCTGCTTTGATTTTAACCCACGTTTTTAAAAACACTTTATGCGCAAACAGTTTTTCCATGTCTTGGCGCGCTTGGGTGCCGACTGATTTTAAAATTTTGCCTTGGTTGCCAATCACAATCGCTTTTTGTCCTGCGCGCTCCACCCAAATCACCGCCGCGATGCGATAGCAATCTTCATCGGCAACAAAATGTTCAATTTCCACGGTCAGCCGATAGGGCAGTTCATCGCCCAAACGGCGCATCAGTTTTTCCCGAATCAATTCCGCCGCCAAAAAGCGTTCACTGCGGTCGGTGATGGCATCTTCAGGGTAAATTAAATCACCCTTGGGCAGTAAATCAATGATTTTCTGTTCCAACGCAAGGCGGTTGTCGCCTTGGGTGGCGGAAATGGGAAAGACAGCGGCAAAATCCATTTTATTGGCCACTTGTTGCAGATAGACCAGCACCCGCGCTTTGTCTTTTTTCAACAAGTCAATTTTATTAATCAACAATAAAACAGGCGATTGCGCGGATTTAAGTTGAGTCAAAACGTGTTCGTCCGCTTCTGTCCAACGGCCTGCTTCAACCATAAACAACAATAAATCAACATCTTGCAAAGTGCCAAACACTGCTTTGTTCATCAGCCGATTGATGGCGCGTTCTGGCTTGGCTTGTAAACCGGGGGTATCGACAAAAATGATTTGATTTTGGCCTTCCGTTTTAATGCCCAATAAAGTGTGGCGCGTGGTTTGTGGTTTTCGGGAGGTGATGCTGAGTTTTTGCCCCAGCATATAATTTAATAATGTCGATTTGCCGACATTGGGACGACCCAAAATGGCGACATGGCCGCAATGTCCGTTGTTGTCTGTGTTCATGAGAAACCTGTTTAACTTGAATCGGGTTTATCATATAAGATAATGTGTGTTTTTTCCATCTTAAAACCAGTGTCCTTATGATTGACCCCGATATTTTTTGGATGCACCACGCTTTAACCTGTGCGCGTCAAGCCGCTACGATGGGCGAAGTGCCTGTGGGCGCGGTGTTGGTGGAAAATAACCGCCTGTTGGCGCGCAGTTGGAATCAATCCATTCTTTGCCATGACCCCACAGCCCATGCGGAAATTTTGGCATTGCGTACGGCAGGGCAGTTGAAGCAAAATTACCGTTTACCCCATCTGACATTATATGTTACGCTAGAGCCTTGTTTGATGTGTGTGGGTGCCTTGTTGCATGCGCGCATCAGCCGCCTTGTATTTGGCGCATTTGACCCCAAAACAGGGGCGGTTTGCAGTGTCCATTCGCTGTTAGACCATGCCAGCAATAACCATAAAATCCGCTACTTGGGTGGGGTATTGCGAACCGAATGTGGGCAATATTTATCTGATTTTTTTAAAGCGAGACGACGTTGATTGTATCTAAAGCACGCATTCGCCAATTGCGCACAATGGCACACGGTTTGAACCCTGTTTTGCGTTTGGGCGAAAAAGGTTTGACCGAAAACGTATTGGCTGAGCTGGAATTGGTGTTGGAGCAGCATGAATTGATTAAAGTCAGCATCGCCAATGGCGATAAAGACCAGCGCAAAGCCTTGACTGCCGCGCTTTGTCAACACAGCGGCGCAACTTTGGTACAAATTATTGGTAAAATCAGTATCTTATATCGTCCTGCCCAACAACCCAAAATGATTTTGTTATGAAGTTTCTATTTGATTTATTTCCCGTTTTATTGTTTTTTCTGGTTTTTAAGTTTTATTCCGATTGGGTGGCTGAAGGTCAAACGTTTTGTTTGGCTTCTGCCTGCATCGCGGGCGGTCACGCAGGGGCGATTTATGCCGCCACCGCGACAGCGATTTTGGCTTCATTTGCACAAGTGGGCTTTTTTTGGCTGAAACACCGCCGTTTTGAAACCATGCACTTGATTACGTTGGCTTTAATCACGGTGTTGGGCGGCGCAACCTTGCTGTTGCATGATGATGTTTTTATCAAATGGAAGCCCACCGTGGTTAATTGGTTGTTTGCGTTGGTGTTTTTAGCCAGCCAGTGGTTTGGCTCTAAACCTTTGATTCAGCGCATGATGGAACACGGTATTCAACTTGAACCTGTCAGCAAATGGCGGGTGTTGAACAGCGCGTGGGCGGTGTTTTTTATTTTCATGGGGGCGTTAAATTTATACGTCGCCTTTAATTTTTCGCAAGATACTTGGGTGAATTTCAAATTGTTCGGTTTAATGGGACTCACTTTGGCGTTTGTGTTTTTACAAGCATTTTATCTCAGCCGCTACATCGTTGCGGTTGAAGAAAAAGGACAATGAGTCTTGTCCAACGCGCCCAATGACATCGCTTTTTTATTGTCCGCTTTGCGTTTTTCGGCGGAAAAGCATACCCATCAGCGGCGCAAAAGTGAACAACGCATCCCCTATATCAACCACCCCATTGAAGTGGCCGAGGTGTTAAGCCGCGAAGGCCACATCAGTGATCCTTGTATTTTAGCCGCCGCTTTATTGCATGATACGGTGGAAGACACCGACACATCGTTGAATGAATTGGCGCAACACTTTGGCGAACAAGTGGCCCATTGGGTGGCTGAATTGAGCGACAACACTTGTTTATCCAAACAACAGCGCAAACAACAACAAATACTTAACGCGCCCACGGCATCCATCGTTGCCAAGCAAATCAAATTGGCGGACAAAATTTGCAACATCAAAGACATCACCTACGCGCCGCCTGTCGGTTGGTCACTCGAACGCAAACGCGCTTATTTACAGTGGGCCCATGCAGTGGTGGCGGGTTTGCGCGGTTGTAATCCACGGCTAGAAGCCTATTTTGACCAAATATTAAACCAAGCCCAACAACAACTGGGATAAACCATGTTATATGCCATTATCAGCGAAGATGTTCCCCATTCATTGCCACTGCGTCAACAAAACCGTCCTGCGCATTTAGCCCGTTTAGAGCAACTAAAAGCCGCAGGCCGCTTGGTTTTGGCAGGTCCGCATCCTGTGATTGACAACCTTGAAGCGGGCGAAACAGGCTTTAGCGGGAGTTTGGTGGTGGCTGAATTTTTCTCCTTGGCCAATGCCCAAGCGTGGGCAGATGCCGACCCTTATCTGTTGGGCGGTGTTTATGCCCGCGTTACGGTCAAACCTTTTAAAAAAATCTTCCCTTAACCTTAAAAAGGACGCACCATGAAACCCCGCATCAGTTTTATTTTAATAATCAGTAGCTTAGCGTGTACTGCCGTGTTTGCTCAAGACAAAGCCGTAAAATCTGTCAAAACCAACGCCACGGTGGTCACAGTCAACGGCCAAGCCATCAGCCAAAAAGACTACGATGACTATTTAGATGCGCGGCAAAAACGCAACACCGACAACCGCTTACCTTCCGACAAAGACACCATCATTGATGAACTGGTGCGCCGTGCGGTGGTTTTACAAGATGCACAAAACCTCAAACTGGAAACCACACCCGAATTCATGGATAAATTGGAAAAAGCGCGGCAAAATTTATTGATGGAATACGCCATACGCCACTATTTGGACAACAACCCTGTCACCGACGCGCAAGTTAAAACTGAATACGATGAACGGATCAAAAAAATCACCTTGCCCTTGCAATACAAAGCCAAACACATACTCACCACCGAGGAGCGGGCCAAAGAGCTGGTTGCCAAACTGGACAAAGGAGAAGATTTTGCCAAATTAGCCAAAGAACATTCATCTGACAAAGCGTCAAGCACCAAAGGCGGTGATTTAGGTTGGTTCGATTTACAGCAAATGGTGCCAGAATTTGGCCAAGCGGTTAAAGAAATAGAAAAAGGCCACTACAACAAAGCCCCCGTCAAAACCCAGTTTGGTTGGCACATCATTTTGGTTGAAGACACGCGCACGGCACCACCACCCAGCTTCGACAGCGTGAAAGACAACCTAAAACAAAACATCGAAGGCATGCGCATGATGCAATACATGGAAGACTTGGTGAAAAAAGCCAAAGTTCAGAAATAAGCACCCGAAACCTGACAATATTTTTAATAAAATAAAGACATTGGTAATAAAACAAGATGTGCGAATTTCTGAACATGGTTATGATGAATTGGCCAATGATGATTTAACAGTGATAGAAATTATTGAAGGGATTCATTATGCCCAATTGATTGAAAGTTACCCGAACTATCCTAAAGGTGAATCTATTTTGTTATTACAGCGGGATGGGCAGGGTAAACCTGTGCATGTGGTTTGGGGAATTCCAAAAGGACACGAAAAACCAGCGGTCTTGGTTACAGCTTATAGACCCAGCTTAAGCCGTTGGAATGAAAGTTTTACTTCAAGGAAACAAAAATGAGTAGAAAAAAAATCAAATATATTCACGAAGGTTTTTATGTGGCAGAAGTAGAAATTGAGTTGATTGATTCAGATATGAATTGGTCGCCCACAATGTCATTAAAAGACGCTTTTAAACTGGATAAAGTTAGGGAATTCTTGCGCCTTGGAAATTTGGCGGCAGTGGCAAAATATGCCAATGTTTATGAAATGAAAAAGATTGCTATGTAGCACAGAGCGCAACCAAAGCATTCCTTCAAGCGGTGGTACAAAACCCCTATTGCCGTGGGTGAACTGGGCTTGGCTTCAGGTTGTACGCTGGGGATAGATTCAAC
>DYSU01000033.1 GCA_020726335.1 Thiomargarita sp.
GCAAACACCACCATGACAAAACAAGCCAAGGCCATGGCGAGAATGGTCACCGCTGATTGCGATGTGCGCCGGACATTCCGTTGTGCCAAGGTAAAAAAACGCATGGCTTGTCCAACCGACCTGTCAAGCCGTGGTGGTGCGCAAGCGAATGTGCAATTCTTGCAATTGCGCATTGGACGCAGGCGCGGGCGCGTTGGTCAGCAAACATTGCGCGCTTTGGGTTTTGGGGAAGGCGATGACATCGCGGATGGAGTTTGCCCCCGTGAGCAACATGGTCAGCCTGTCCAAACCAAAGGCGATGCCGCCGTGTGGCGGACAACCGTATTGCAGAGCATTCAATAAAAAGCCAAATTTTTCTTGCGCTTCTTCTTGGCCAATGCCCAAAATGCCAAACACCGCCGCTTGCATGTCTTGGCGATGAATCCGAATTGAGCCGCCGCCGATTTCTGAGCCGTTCAGCACCATGTCATAAGCACGGGACAATAATTCACCCGCATCTGTTTGTAAATCCTCAATATTTTGTGTATTGGGTGCGGTAAACGGGTGGTGCAACGCCTGCCAGCAGTGGGTTTTGTCGTCCCATTCAAACATGGGAAAATCCACCACCCACAATGGCCGCCAACCTTGCGCCACCAAGCCCAAATCTTGACCCAATTTCAAGCGCAACGCGCCCAAGGCTTCGTTGACCACTTTGGCTTTGTCCGCGCCAAAGAAAATCAAATCATCGGTTTGCGCGCCCGTGCGTTGCAAAATGGCGGCAATCACGTCATCGGGCAAGAATTTTAAAATTGGTGATTGCAAACCCTCGCGGCCTATGGCCAAGTCATTGATTTTGATGTAAGCCAAGCCTTTCGCACCGTAAATGCTGACAAATTGGCTGTAATCCTCGATCATTTTGCGGGTCAGTTTTTGCCCGCCTTGTGGCAGGCGCAACGCGGCGACACGGCCTTTGACATCGTTGGCAGGCGCAGAAAATACTTTAAATTCAACCGCTTGCATCAAATCGCCGATATCAATCAATTCCAGCGGAATGCGCAAATCGGGTTTGTCACTGCCAAAACGGCGCAGGGCTTCGCTGCAAGGCATGATGGGAAATTTTTCAGGTAAATCAACATCTAAGCATTGCTTGAACAGGGTGCGCAACAGCTCTTCCATGATTTGGCGCAAATCATCTTCGTTGATGAACGACATTTCAATGTCAAGCTGGGTGAATTCGGGCTGGCGGTCGGCGCGCAAATCTTCATCACGAAAACAACGCACGATTTGATAATACCTGTCCATGCCTGACATCATGAGCAATTGTTTGAACAACTGCGGTGATTGCGGCAACGCAAAAAATTCGCCCGCGTGGGTGCGGCTGGGAACCAAATAATCGCGTGCGCCTTCGGGCGTGGCTTTGGTCAACATCGGGGTTTCGATGTCTAAAAATCCATGGGCATCTAAAAAAGTGCGCGCCACATGGTTGACTTTGGCACGCAATTGCATTCGCGCCAGCATTTCAGGCCGACGCAAATCGATGTAGCGGTAGCGCAGGCGATTTTCTTCATGCACGTCTTTTTCATCTAATTGAAATGGCGGGGTTTTTGAGGTGTTCAGCACTTCAACGCTTTGGGCTGAAATTTCGATTTCGCCGCTGGGCAAATCGGAATTGACCGTGCCTTGTGGCCGATGGCGCACTTGGCCTTGGATTTTGAGGACATATTCATTGCGCACTTGTTCGGCTGTGGCAAAGGCTTGGGCGGTGTCAGGGTTGATGACCACTTGCACCAAGCCCGCTCTGTCGCGCAAATCAATAAAAATCACGCCACCGTGGTCACGGCGGCGATGCACCCAACCGCATAAGGTTATGGTTTCATTCAATAAACGGCGGTCAACTTCCCCGCAATAATGACTGCGCATCATGCTGTCTTCCTTGCAAATTTGCTCAAAAATGGGGCGAATTATAAATGATTTGTCTTTGATTTGTCATGTTTTCGATGGGTTTATGCGGCAAATATCATCACGTTGTTTTTTATTCGATTATGCTATAATGCCCACGCAAAACAGGTCTCAATTAGAAAACCCATTGGGTGGCTTTAAATATGGATGAAAAATTAACTGAACAAACAACCCCCGAGGGTGATGACAATTTCAACTCTGCCAATGAGTTACATTCTTCACTTGAGTCTGCCCATGAAACAACACCTGTGGTTGAGACTTTGCTGGATGATGAAGACACTGTGGTGTTGATCAAAGGGGCGATTGAACCTGAAAATGTGGTATATGATGACCAAGATTTGTCTGTGGGTGCTCGTTTGCAACAAGCACGCGAAAAAAATGGCTTAACCCAACGCAACATTGCCGATAAACTGCATTTAGAAATTCACACCATTCAAGCGTTGGAAGAAAATAATTATGATACCCTGCCACAAGTGATTTTTATTCAAGGCTATATCCGCAGTTATGCCAAATTGTTGAACATCGCGCCCGAGCCTTTATTGAAAAAGTTTTTTACCCAACAAAAAGACCGTCCTTCGCCTGAATTGTCCTTTCATCACGTCGAAAATAAACCCAGCAGCAGTCGAGACATTTGGTTTCGCACCATGACTGTTGCGATTATCATCACCTTGATTGTCTTGGTGGTGATGTGGTGGCAATCAATGGAGCCGTCAACCGATCAAAATGAAGCGGTAACAGCACCTGACACCACAGCACAACCTGTTGATGAACCTAAAAAAAGTGAAAATGTGGGTTTTTGGCGCAGTGTGACGGGCTTTTTCAGCACCGCGCAAACGGCAGAAGATGACACGCCCCTTGCTGATACCGAAAATACAGAAAACACTGCAAGCGCACCCAAACCAGAAACCGCACCCAAACCAATTTATATTGAACATGTGCGCCCAGCACCCCCCACAGTGGTTGCGCCCCCTGTTGCGCCTGCGCCTGAAACCAACGTTGCTGTTGGGCAAGCGACTGAAACCACAGCCTCCCCCGTTCTGCCTTCTGTATTACCCGAAATCACCACCGAAAACACGGAAAATCAAACCGTTGAATTATCGCCTTTGGTCAAACCTGTGGAAGAAAAACCAGCGACCATCATCAGCGACAAACCTGAAGCGGCCAAAACAACTGAACAAACCGCCGAACAAAAACCCAGCCAAGCAGGCTTTGTGCGCGTTCAACTGACCGCAAACGGCAGTTCATGGCTGGAAGTCAAAGATGCTCAGCGCAAACGATTGTACATGGGAACCGTGAAAACAGGGGAAGAATTGAATTTAGAAGGTGCAGCCCCCGTATCCGTGGTGATGGGCCGACCTGATGTCCTTAATATCAAAGCCAATGGTGCGCCGCTGAGTTTGAATCAATTCACCGAAAAAAATCGGGTTGCGCGTTTCAACGTGACCGAAGCAGGCGGTATAGAATAATGCAGGTTGCGCCAATTTCCCGCCGTCAAACCCGTAAAATTTATGTGGGCAACGTGGCGGTTGGGGGCGATGCACCCATCAGCGTACAAAGCATGACCAACACTGACACCTGCGATATTGCCGCCACAGTCAAACAAATCAAAGCATTGGAAAACGCAGGCGCGGACATCGTCCGTGTGTCTGTGCCTGACAGGCAAGCGGCTGATGCTTTTGGCCAAATCAAAGCCCAAGTTGGCGTGCCGTTGGTGGCCGATATTCACTTCGATTATAAAATTGCGTTGCGTGTCGCCGATTTAGGCGCGGATTGTTTGCGCATCAACCCCGGTAATATCGGCCATAAAGACCGCATCCGTGCCGTGGTGGAAAAAGCCAAAGACAAAAATATCCCGATTCGCATCGGGGTCAACGCAGGCTCATTGGAAAAAGATTTACAAAAAAAATACCGTGAGCCAACCGCCGCCGCACTGGTGGAATCGGGCTTGCGCCACATTGATATTTTAAATCAATTTGACTTCCAAAATTTTAAAATCAGCCTCAAAGCGTCTGACGTGTTCATGACGGTTGAAGCTTATCGCCAATTGTCGCGCCAAATCGAACAACCTTTGCATTTGGGTATCACCGAAGCGGGGGGTTTACGCGCAGGCGCGGTTAAATCGGCCATCGGTTTGGGTCTGTTGTTGGCTGAAGGCATAGGCGACACGGTGCGCGTGTCATTGGCGGCGGACCCTGTGGCCGAAATCAAAGTGGGCTTTGATATTCTCAAAAGCCTGCATTTGCGCCAAAAAGGCATCAACCTCATCGCTTGTCCATCGTGTTCGCGGCAAAATTTTGATGTCATTAACGTGGTCAATCAACTGGAAATGCGACTGGACGACATTCAACAGCCGCTCAATGTTGCGGTCATCGGTTGCATTGTCAACGGGCCGGGTGAAGCCAAAGAAGTGGCCATTGGCTTGACGGGCGGCACGCCACAACATTTGGTCTATATTGATGGCAAGCCACACCACAAAATCGACAGTGCGCACATGGTAGACGAATTAGAACGTTTAATTCGTGCTAAAATCAAATAACTTCAACCCTTAAGGGTTGTGGCGCATGTCTTCCAACACTTCAGCCAATTCCACCACCATGCCATTGAGCGCGCTGACCGCATGGTTAAGACTTTGGTCAAGTTGTTGTGTAAAATCAGTGACCTGACGGCGATATTGTTCCAAACCTTGGCTTAACGTTTTAAACACCTGCGCCATTTCGTGGTCAATGCCTGCGAAATGTTGTTGATAATGTTGCCACACGGTGCTGACTTGCTCACTGCTTTGCAACAACGCTTGGCTGGCTTGTTGGTTTTGCTCAGCCAGTTGTTCGCCGCTGCGCTGTAATCCATTGAGCAGTTTTTCAATTTGTTCGCTGGTGTGTTGCAGACTGTGGGCAGTTTGGCTCAACGGCAAGCTGGCCGCTTGCAAGTGTTGACTGCTGTTGTAAATTTGTTGCGCCGCTTGATTGAGTTGGTACAACAGTTGTTCGCTGACCACGGTCAACCCTTGTTGCAGATTATCGCCCGCTTGGCTCAAGGATTGTTGAAATTGTTGGCCACTGTGGTCAAATTGTTGTTGTATGTTTTGCACCGAATGGCTCATCAATTGTAAAGATTGTTGCAAGCGGTTAAAGCTTTCAGTGGTTTGTCCTTGTAATCGTTGACTAAAATCATTAAGCAAAATACCCAACGCCTCTTGATTAACCCTGCCAATGTTATGGGTTAAATCACCAAAATTTTGTACCAAAGGTTGCAAGGCTGTGTTCAAAGTTTGAGGGAAATTTTGAACAAATTGTTCCATGCGCAGGTTGTTGCGTTGGTTGTTAAATGCTTGTTGTGATAATATTTTTTCCAAAGAGGAAAATTGCAAACACTCTTCTAATTTTAAGCAAATTTTTCTAATTTGTTGGTTTAATTGATATAATCGCCGTTTTTCTTGCCAAGAAAACACAATAGAAGCCAACAAGCCTGCGATAGAAGTGATAAATTTAAACGTGGCCGCGTGCAGTAAATCGCGCAACGCCAGTTGCGCATCGGCAATATCGCTGGCGGCAACCCCTAAACTGGCAAACCACAATGCGGCCACCAAACCGATGAAAGTGAACCAAATGCCAATGCCCACCAAAATATTGGGCATCGCTTGGTACAACCGCAGGTTGCAACGTGGCTCTAATAAAGTGTTTAAATTGAAATAATGCGCCAACGCTGTGGTGTAAACCATGGCCGCTTCGCCTTGTTGCCATTGCGGTGGAATCAATGTTTGCCGAAAATGGTGCCACGGTGTGGCAAACACGGGGTTGTTATTGAATTCTTTGGTTAAATCGGCCAAATGTTGGGAAAAACCTGCGCGGGTGGCATAGGTCAGTTCTTTTTCAATTTTATCCAAGTGACGGCGTACATAATTGAGTTTTAACGAAAAAGCCAGCCAAACCGCCAGTGCAAACGCAATAATCCCCGCCGCCACCGACCACGGCATGTTGGGGTGATTGATAAAACCTAAAATAATGTCCATGAAATTATATCGTTAAACCCTTATTTTTTGTGCAACCATGTGTCCAATTTGATCAACAAAGGGGGCAAAAAGAAGAAATCCGCCAACAAAGCAAAAGCAATGACCAGCGACACCAAAAAGCCCATGCCTGCATTGAGTTCAAAAGCAGAGGTGGAAATCACCATAAAACCTGCTACCAAAGCCGCTGACGTAACCCAAATGGCTGTGCCAACCGTCTTGAACGCATAACGCACGGCATCGACTGCGCTGGCTTTGTGTTCGTTTAAGGCGCGGCGGTATTTGCTGATAAAATGCACGGTGTCATCCACCACAATCCCCATGGTCATCGCCGCCACCACTGATAAGCTCAAACCCACTTGGCCGTTGAGCAAACCCCACAAACCAAACGCCATCGCCGCCGGTACTGCATTGGGCGCAAGGCTGACCAAACCATACCGCCACGAACCAAACGCCCACATTAAAATCAATGAAATCGCCAAAAACGCCAGCACCGTGCCGATCAACATACTGCGGATATTTTTCTGCCCAATGTGGGCAAACATCAAAGATGGACTGCCCGCCAAAACCTGAAAATGGGGAAAATTGCGGTCAATCCATTGGCGACTGCGTTGTTCAAAACCAATCAATTCAGTCGATGACAACGTTTTTAACGTGACAAACAAGCGGGTGGCGCGTTTATCGATGTCGATTTGGTTGTTCAAATCCAGCCCATAAGGCAAAGACATTTCATACAGCAATAAATATTGCGCCGCCAAATCGCGTTGTTGCGGCAAACGATACCAAGCGTCTTGGTCGGCGTGCAGGTTGCGGTTGAGCCGTTTCATGATGTCGGTGATGGCATTAACATGAATGACTTCAGGTTGTTGGCGCAACCATTGGGTGAAATTGTCCAATTGCTGTTGAAACTGAGGCGATGAAATGCCTTGTTGTTGGCCTGAATCCACTGAAAAATCAATAAAATACACGCCTGTTAAGTTATCAACAATAAAATCAGTGGCTTGGCGAAATGGAATATGTTCATCAAAATACTTAACAAACACGTCGTTCAATTCATTTTTGGGAATGAACACCACCAGCCCCGCAATCAACAGCCCAATCCCCCACAACAAGCGGTTTTGGTGCGCAATATTGAATTCTGCCCAAAACAGCATGTTGGTCTGGGTTGCCGTTGGTTGGGCTTTGAGGCGGCTGGGCAACAGCGTCAACAACGCGGGCAAAAAGCTGATGGACAACAGCCATGCGAAGAACACCCCAAACACGGCGATATTGCCTAAAGTGCGAAATGGCGGCGCGTCGCTGAAATTCATGCTGAGAAAACCGACCAGCGTGGTCAACGAAGTCAAAAAAACTGGGCTGAAATTGATGCGCAAACTTTCTTGCATCGCGGTAATTTTGTCTTTGCCTTGGTGAATTTGTTGTTGCCAATTGGACAACACATGGACGCAATCGGCAATCGCCAGCGTTAAAATGATGATGGGCACGCTCATGGTCGGCGGCGACAGATGAATGCCCAACCAGCCTGTGAGTCCCATTGCGCAGGTGATGGCAAACACCATGATCAAAAAGGTGATGAAAGTACCCGTCAATTGGCGCAACATGAAAAACACCAAGGCCAAAATGACCAAAGCGGCCAGTGGCATTAGATGCTGTAAATCATATTGAATCGCTTCAGGGAAAGCGGCGTTCATCACCACCACACCGCTGACATAAACCGCAATATCGGGATACGTTTGTTGAATATAGCGTTCAATTTCGCGGATTTTAGCCACAGCTTCAGGGTTTTCGCGGGTTAAATCTTTGCCGGGCAATTCCACTGTGATATTGATGGCCGTGACATGGCCGCTGGGCGAAACCAGCCTATGCACCAGCAAAGGTTCATGCAAAGCAATGTCGCGGATTTTGGCGATGGCTTTTGCGTTCAATTGGGCAGGGTCAGCCACCAAATTGCTGACGGTCAGTTCATCGCCCTGCGCTTCGGTGTGTTGATAATTGCTCAGCGAATCCACGCGGGTGGAATAAGGCACTTGCCATGCTCTTTCTGTGACATCGGCCACCGCCGCCAAAGTTTGGGCGGTGAACACATTGCCCTCTTTGGGTGCCAGCACGATCAGCGCGTTGTCGTTTTTGCTGTAAGTGGCTTGAATGGTTTCATAAGCCTGCAATTCTTTGTTTTCTTTATTAAAAAAGATGCGATAATCGCTGTCTAATTTAAGAAAACACATACCACTGCTGAGGAAAGCCACCGACAACAAAGCGGCAACCACCACAAAAACCCGCCAACGCATTAACCAAGCAATATAAGATTGGATCATAATTAAAAAAATAACGTGAGGATACCGCTGTAACCGTATAAATTTTGATGAAAAATCTCACCATTGGCAAAAAAACCCGCCAACGGAAAATCACCCAATTCTTTTTGAATCAATTTTAATTCGTAGTCATTGTGGTCAAACAAATGGCCGCCGCGCCCCAAACAGGAAAAATACAAACCGCCTTTGGGCGGATGTGGCCAATGGTCTTTCATTTCCCATAACATCGCACGCATATGCGCTTTGGCTTGTGATAAATGGCGGTGGGTAAACACCAGCCGCGAACCCACGTTGACTGCATCGGCCACCGCTAAAAATTTATTGCGTGGGTCAATGCCCAACACAGGTCGAATCAAATAATCGTCACTGTCTGAACCAACAATCGGCAACCCAATGAAAATTCGCCCAACGATTTGAAAAAAATCATGTTGAATTTGTTCACCCACCGCCTCAAAAAACACATCCAATGCAGGGCGGTTGTTGATTTTCATGATAATGTTGTTTTGACAATCCGTGATTTCATGCACATCGCCGATGGGATAACAACCTTGGGTCAAACGGGTCATCACCGCCACTTTGGAACTGAACAACACCCCCGACAAGCCGCCTTGGGTGGGTCTGTCGGCCAATTGCCAATGGGTTTGTCGCGCACTGGTCAAGCCCCCGACTAAAAACGCATTGTCAACCGCTTTTGAGAAATTTTGAATTAAATCATTTATTTGTGCATTGCGTGGGTCGCCATGCACCACTGCAAACAAACTTTGTTGGCTTTGATACCAGTCTTTATGCTGGCTGTGGAAATGGTCTAAATTTTCACTGATGGTGTTGAACACCTGAAAATCACTGGGTGCAAAATCAGCCAACAGCACCACGATGGCAGGGGTTTCGTGATAGACCACGCCCGTGGCGCACAGGCTTAAACCCACGCTACCGACCCAATGCACCTGCGGCAAACGTTGTTTAAACCAAGCGACCAAGTCAATATACTCTGCCGCCCATGCGTCACTGACATACAAAAAACCCAAAAACGCGGTGTTGTTGGCGACCAATTGTTGCCAACAGGCTTGCGCCACGGTTGTCCAATCATCGCCTTGGGCATGAGCAAGCTGAAAATCTGCCATGAATTAAGGCAAATCCTGCTCAGTTTCCGCGCCTTCTTTGACCACAGGCATTAAATCGGTTTTGCTGATGCCCATTTTTAAAGTGATCGTGCTGGCGATATAAATCGATGAATAAGTCCCCACCACAATCCCCACCACCAATGCAGTGGAAAAACCATGAATCAGTTCACCGCCCAAAAAGAACAACGCCAACACCGCCAACATCGTGGCAAACGAGGTCATCAGCGTGCGCGTTAAGGTTTGATTGATGGAGCAGTTCATCACTTCACGCGGCTCTGTTTTGCGCAATTTCAAAAAATTATCCCGAATGCGGTCAAACACCACAATGGTGTCGTTCAACGAATAGCCTATGACCGCCAACAATGCCGCCAAAACGGTTAAATCAAATTCAATTTGAAACAGCGAAAACACGCCAATGGTGATAAAGGTGTCATGCACCAAAGCCAGCACCGCCCCTGTGGCAAAGCGGTATTCAAACCGAAAAGCGACATAAATCAAAATACCGATCAAGGTGAATAAAAGTGCCAAACCGCCATCTTCAATCAACTCGCCGCCCACTTGCGGGCCGACAAATTCGACGCGGCGCAAACTCAAATCACTGCCGTCTTTTTTCAACACCGCCAAAATGTCGTTGCTTAAATTCTTTTTGCTGGCTTCATCGCGGATGCCCAAACGAATCAGCACATCTTGCGAACTGCCAAAATACTGCACCACCGCATCGGCATAACCGTTTTGATGCAAGGCATGGCGCACTTTGTCCAAATTCACTTCTTGGTTATAGCCGATTTCCACCAAAGTACCGCCAGAGAAATCAATCCCCCAATTCAAGCCACGCACAAAAAATGACACAAAACTGATTAAAATCAATGCTATAGAAAAAACCGCAGCCAACCCTATCCGCCTAGGGGTGATAAAATCAAAGTTAAATTCACCTTGTTCCAATTGTTCACTGGTACGCATAAACATCAGAAATCCTATTTAATTAAATTGGTCGCATTATAATATAAATGGATGATTTATGAATCCGATTATTAAGCCTTACAAGCGCGGTTGTTTTGAATAGCTTTGCAAGCCTTGGCTTTCAAACTTATAATAGCCCCACCTTTGAAAAGATAAAAAGCGAGGCATTATGACTAAACGGGTGGTTGTGTTGGCAGGCGATGGTATCGGCCCTGAAATTATCGCAGAAGCGGTGAAAGTATTGAACGTGCTACAACAACGCGCAGGTTTGGCGATTCACACAGAAGCCGCGCTGGTGGGTGGTGCGGCGATTGATGTTACGGGTTACCCTTTGCCAAAAGAAACTTTAGACTTGGCCCAAAAAGCGGATGCCGTGTTGTTGGGCGCGGTCGGCGGTTATCAATGGGAACATTTGGATATCCGCATTCGCCCCGAAAAAGGTTTGCTGGGCTTGCGTGCGGGTTTGGATTTATTCGCCAATTTACGCCCCGTCGTTTTGTTTCCCCAATTGCGCCATGCGTCCACTTTAAAAGCCAAAGTGGTGGCGGGATTGGATATTTTAATCGTGCGTGAGCTGATAGGCGGCATTTATTTTGGCCAACCACGCGGCATACGCACCTTGGCCAACGGTGAACGCCAAGGCTATAACACGCTGGTTTACAGCGAATCAGAAATTGAGCGCGTCGCCCATGTCGCTTTTGCCCTCGCACAAAAACGCAGTAAACGCTTGTGTTCCGTCGATAAAGCCAATGTGCTAGAAGCCACCGAATTGTGGCGTGAAGTCGTGACCCGCGTGGGCAAAGATTATCCCGATGTCAGTTTAAGCCACCTGTATGTGGACAACGCCGCAATGCAATTGGTGCGCGCACCCAAGCAATTTGATGTCATGCTCACCACCAACCTGTTTGGCGATATTTTATCGGATTTGGCTTCCATGCTCAGCGGCTCAATCGGCATGTTGCCCTCGGCTTCGTTGGATAAAAACAACAAAGGCCTGTATGAACCGATTCACGGCTCTGCGCCCGACATCGCAGGCCAGAACAAAGCCAATCCATTGGCCACCATTTTATCGGTGGCCATGATGTTGCGCCACAGTCTCAATGAAGCGGCGATGGCTGATCAAATCGAACAAGCGGTGAGCGATGTGTTAAGCCAAGGCATTCGCACCGCAGACATTTGTCAAGCGGGTGAAACCCCCGTCAGCACCTCTGCCATGGGCGATGCGGTGGTGGCCGCTTTGGCCGCTGGATTGGAGTAAACCATGTTAAAACCTGTAAAACTCATTACCATTGACTTGGACGGCACGTTGGTGGACAGCGTCCCCGATTTAGCCTATTCGGTGGATAAAATGATGCAGGTGTTGTTGTTGCCTGCCCACGGTGAAGACAAGGTGCGCCAATGGGTGGGCAACGGCGTGGAAAAATTGGTGCATCGCGCTTTGACCAACGATTTAAACGGCCACGCCGATGATGAACTGTTTGCCAAAGCCTATCCCCTCTTTTTAGACATTTATCGGCAAAACACCTGCAAGCGCAGCCAGTTATACGCGGGCATCAACGAAGGTTTGGCGTGGTTGACAGCGCAAGACTACACCTTGGCGTGCGTCACCAACAAAGCGGCGCAGTTCACCGAGCCGTTGCTCAAAGATTTGGCCATCAGCGATTATTTTGGCTTGATTATCAGCGGCGACACCTTGCCCAAGAAAAAACCCGACCCCATGCCGCTGTGGCATATCGCCGAACATTTCAACATAAACCCTTGTGATGCGTTGATGGTCGGCGATTCACAACACGATGTCAAAGCGGCGAGAGCAGCGGGCTTTCAAGTGGTCTGCGTCAGCTACGGCTACAACCACGGCGAAGACATTTGCTTGGCGCAACCCGATGCAGTGATTGATTCCTTAATTGAAATCAAAGACTTAATCATCAGCAAACCCCGCTGAATGACAACCATTTGCGCTTTTCCTTTATAAAAGAGAGACTTATGACAGAAAAAATCGTATTGGCCAGCAACAACGCAGGCAAAGTGCGCGAATTGAATGCGCTGTTGTGCGATAGGGACAAACAAATCGTGCCACAAAGTGAATTTGCCTTGCCCAGCGTGGCTGAAAACGGTTTGACTTTTGTCGAAAACGCGCTGATCAAAGCCCGTTTTGCCAGTGAACAAACGGGTTTGCCCGCGTTGGCCGATGATTCGGGGCTACAAGTCAATGCACTTGGCGGACAACCCGGCATTCATTCGGCGCGCTTTGCAGGCGAAAACGCCCGCGATGCCGATAACTGTGCGTTATTATTAGAAAAAATGCGCGCCGTCCCCAGCGAACAACGCCAAGCGCGGTTTTATTGTGTGTTGGTTTATTTGCGCCACAGCCAAGACCCCACGCCGCTTATTTGCCAAGGCAGTTGGGCGGGTTCAATTTTAACCGCGCCGCAAGGGGAGAATGGTTTTGGTTATGACCCTGTGTTTTATGTGCCACAATACCGTTGCTCTGTTGCACAATTGTCGCCTGACGTTAAAAATCAACTCAGCCACCGTGGGCAAGCGTTGGCCAAGTTGCGCCACGCTTTACAAACTTAAAGGGATGCTATGCAAACACTGGAAATCACCCAACCTGACGATGGGCATCTGCATGTGCGCGATGGTGCCACGCTGTCTGCGGTGGTCAAAGCCAGCGCGCAACAGTTTGGCCGCGCCATCATCATGCCCAACCTTAAGCCACCTGTGACCACGGTGAGCCAAGCTGAAGCGTATTATCAACGCATTTGCGCCGCTGTGCCTGATGACCAGCCGTTTCAACCGTTGATGACGCTGTATTTGACCGACCACACCACCCCAGCGGACATTGAACAAGTGGCGCAAAGTCCGTTGGTGTATGCGGTCAAATATTATCCTGCGGGCGCAACCACGCATTCGGATGCAGGCGTGACCGATTTGCGTAAAGTGTGGCCGCTGTTGCAAGCGATGGCTGATTGGGGCGTGCCGCTGTTGATTCATGGCGAAGTCACCCGACGGAGCATTGATGTGTTTGATAAAGAAGCGGTTTTTATTGAAGAAGTGCTTGCGCCGTTGTTGGACGCTTTTCCCCGCTTAAAAGTGGTGCTGGAACACATCACCACCGAACAAGCGGTGCAGTTTGTGTTGCAAGGCGAAGACCGTTTGGCGGCAACCATCACCGCCCATCATTTGCTGATGAACCGCAATGCCTTGTTTCAAGGCGGCATTCGTCCGCATCATTATTGTTTGCCGATTCTCAAACGCGAACAACACCGCCAAGCCTTGCTTTACGCCATCAGCACAGGCAACCCGCGCTTTTTTTTGGGAACAGACAGTGCGCCGCATTTGTTGGCCGCCAAAGAAACCGCCTGCGGTTGTGCAGGCATGTACACCGCGCCGCTGGCCATGCCCTTGTATGCGATGGCGTTTGAATCGGTCAACGCGCTGGATAAATTGGAGGCTTTTGCCAGTTTTTATGGCGCGGATTTTTATCATTTGCCCCGCAATCAACGCACATTGACTTTGCAACGCACGGATTGGCGCGTGCCTGATTTTTATCCTGTGGCTGACAACCGCGTGCTGCCACCGTATGCAGGGCAAACGCTGACATGGCAGGTGGTGGCGTGAATGTTCCCCCTAATTATCCCCTGTCCCAACGGTTTCGCGGTTTTTTGCCTGTGGTGGTCGATGTCGAAACGGGCGGTTTTGACTGCGAAAAAGACGCGCTGTTGGAAGTGGCCGTGGTGTTGTTGACCGTCGATGAATCACAAAAATGGCGGCGTGAATCCACGCATTTTTGTCATATCATCCCGTTTGAAGGGGCAAAGTTAGACCCTGCGGCTTTGAAATTCACAGGCATTGACCCGTATCATCCGTTTCGCTTGGCCAAAACCGAAAAAGACGCGCTGGCCACGCTGTTTGCGCCCATTTGGCGTGCGGTCAAACAAGCCGATTGTTCGCGTGCGGTGTTGGTTGGCCACAATGCCGCTTTTGATTTGAATTTTATCAATGCGGCGATTAAACGCTGTCAAATCAAACGCAATCCTTTTCATCAATTCAGTTGTTTTGACACGGCAACCATGGCAGGCTTGGCGTTGGGACAAACGGTATTGTCTAAAGCAGTTCAAGCCACAGGAGCCAGTTGGGACAATGATGAAGCCCATTCTGCGCTGTATGACGCTGAAAAAACGGCTGATTTATTTTGTTTTATTGTCAACCAGTGGCATTGTGTGAATCATGGAAAAAGTTGATGCGAAACCAAAGTAACACCCTTTATTTTATCGGTGCAATGGGCGCGGGAAAAACCACCATTGGCCGTTGTGTGGCCAGCAGGTTACATTTGCCGTTCAAAGACAGCGACCATGAAATTGAAACCTTGACGGGTGCATCCATTCCGCTGATTTTTGAGCTGGAGGGCGAGGCAGGCTTTAGAAAACGTGAACAAGAGATGATTGAAGCGTTGACCCAAGAACAACCTTTGGTGCTGGCCACAGGCGGCGGCGCGGTGTTGGCTGAAGGCAATCGCCAATATTTGCGTGAACGCGGTTTTGTCATTTATTTGCGTGCGTCATTGAATCAATTATTGGAGCGTACCCGCCACCGTAAAAACCGCCCTTTATTGCAAACGGACAATCCACGCGAAAAATTACAGCAAATTTTAACTGCACGCGAGCCTTTGTATTTGGCCACAGCGGATTGGGTGTTGGATACGGAGCATCAGCCCGTAAAAAATTTGCTGCAAACCATCATCCAACACCTTGAAGCTTTGGATGATGGCTGGTTGTGATTATTTGAGGTTGAACTCGTATGCGTCGGCAAAAAAATCGCTTTCGGGCAAACCGTGGGCGCAAAAATCTTGCTTGGCGGCTTTGACCATCGCAGGCGCGCCACAAATATACACCGCGTATGGGCTTAAATCGGGATAATCGTTTAACACCTGCTGATGCACCCAGCCTTTGGTACCACCCCAAGCGTCTTCTTGTTCAGACAACACAGGGGTGTATTGAATTTTACCCTGTGCAACCCATGTTTGTGCCAGCTCGTTTTGATACAAGCCCACGACATCACGCGCCCCCCAATACAAATGAATGGCGCGGCTGGAATCGGCATCAATCAAGTGTTGAATGATGGATTTAATCGGCGCAAAGCCTGTGCCGCCAGCAACCAATATCAAGGGTTTATCACTTTTTTCGCGCAAGAAAAAACTGCCCAGCGGGGCTTCTATGCGTAAAATATCATTTTTTTGTAAATCATTAAACACGCTGTCCGTGAAGCGACCACCTTTGATGTGGCGGATGTGCAACTCCAACAAACCGTCATTTTTCGGCGTGTTGGCCAGCGAAAAACTGCGGTGACTGCCGTCGTTTAAAATGATGTCAATGTATTGGCCTGCTAAAAAATTCAAGCTGTTATCAGGGGGCAGTTGCAAAAATAACTGCATGACATCATCAGATAAGCGATTGATTTGTTTGACTTTAACGGGATAGCGTTGGGATTTGATTTGCGCCAATTCGGGGATATTGTTGACTTCAATCACCAAATCGCTGTGGGCCACGGCTTTGCATAAAATCGCTTCGCCCGTTTTGGGGTTGATTTGCGCCAAAGCGGGTATATCATCTTCATCGGGATAATGAATGTTGCCCGATACAATCCGTCCTTTACACGCGCCACATACGCCACTGCGACAGCCAAAGGGAAACGTCTGGCCTTGGCGCAAGGCGGCATCTAATACCGTTTCATCGGTTTCAATTGAGAAAGAATGGCCAGAAGGTTGGGTACGCACAGTAAAAGACATGAAATACAATCCTTAAGTGTTATTATAAATCCCTTACCTAACGCTGGGTGAGGAATAAAAAAGTGATTGCACAGGGTGCAATCACTCAAGTTCGAATCTATAGTAGGGGCTTTTTTCAGGACAACAAGCGGGTAAAAGCAGATACTACCCCGTCAAACTTCGTCTGCCACCCCTTCAAAAAAGGGGGATCAGTGAAAAATATCGGCGGTGATGTTTTCATACCAGTTTTTGGCATAAATTGCCTCGGCCAATTTATTGCCTGCCACGCCGTCATAATCGCTTTGGCTTACGCCGCCTGCACCATCAACCGCATAAATTTCATCTTTTTCATTGACTTTATACACCATGGCCACTGAAATGCCATAAAGCGGTGTGACCAAGCTGTAACAGGTGTTGATCCAACTGGGAACGCGCACTTGTTGGCCGTTCATTAAGGCAACGACTGCCAAAGCGCACACTTTGGCTTCTGAATTGGCGGCATAACCTGATTTGGGCAAACCGCCTGCGATGCTGGCATCGCCAATCACATGCACATGGGGGATTTTGCTGGATTCCCATGTGCGATGATGCACAGGACACCAGCCTGTTTCATCGGTTAATCCCGCGCTGTGAGCAATTTGACCTGCTTTTTGTGCGGGAATGATGTTGATGACATCGGCTTTTTGTTTGCCAAATTCAGCATAAACGGTCTTGTTGATGGGGTCAAACTGCAATACCCGTCCATCTTGTGCGGCGGGAATCCATTCAATCATGGCGTGGTCTGTGCCATAACCATAGGTTTTTTCCCAACCTTGCAGGAATAAAGTGCGTTTAGAAAAACTGTCTTTTGCATCTAAAATCAATATCTTGGAACGGGGTTTGTGTTGTTTGAGGTAGTGGGCAATCATGCTGGCGCGTTCATAAGGGCCTGGCGGGCAACGAAACGGGTCACGCGGGGGGGCGATGATCACGGTGCCACCATTGCGCATGGCATGTAATTGGCGAATCAATAATTTGGTTTGCTCACCCGCTTGCCATGCGTGCGGAAATTCATAGGACACCTCTTCCGTGTAGCCGACAATTTCATTCCAATGAAAATCAATGCCGGGGGAGACAATCAGCCTTTCAAAATAAAGGTTGCGCCCGTCTTGGGTGATGACTTTGCGTTTGTCTGGGTCAATCTGGGTCACGCTGTCGTGTAAAATTTTGACCCCGTATTTTTCGCGCAAATCTTGATAACTGTGTTCCAAGCCCGCAAAGTCTTTAATTCCTGCCACCACCCAATTGCTGCCAAAACAAGTGGTATAACTGATTTTGGGTTCAATCAGCGTCACTTCAATGCGGGCATCGGCTTTGCGGATGTATTTGGCGGCGGTTGCACCCCCCACACCACCGCCGATGATGACCACTTTACGCCGACCTTTGGCGTGTTCAGTGTTTTGGCTTAGGGGCTGATTGCTTTGTTCGGGCATGTTTTCACAAGCGGACAAAGCCATGGCTGCACCCGCCGTTAAACTGTATTTTAAGAATTCTCTGCGATTGAGAATGCGCATGCCTGTCTCCTTTAGGGCTTATTATTTGTTGGCGCGGCCAGATAACTGGCCACTGCTGACAACTCGCCTTCGGTATAACCTTTGGCAATACGATTCATAATCGTACCTTCACGTTTATCATATTTGAAATCTGTTAAAGATTCAATAATATAACTGGCAGGCAATGCTTGCAAACTGGGGACTGCGCCTTTGGCTACAGGGCTTTTTTGTGCTTTTGCGCCATGGCAACCGTAACAATTATGCACGATGATTTCAGGGTCGCTAAATTCTACTGCCATTGCCAGTGGTTGATAAAAACCCATGAATAACAGGCTTGCCGTTTTAACCCAGCGTAATTGCATACCTCATCTCCTTGAAATATTTAAAAATAGATTAGGTTGCAAGTTCAGCAATATTGATAGCATGCTCATTGAATATCAAAATTCTTGATCAGCAAATTAGAGCGGTGAATGATAAAAGCTTCTTTGAAGGGATTTTTGCCTGCGACAACATATAAAGCATACAAAGTATAATGCCCTGTTAAATCAGGTAACACATTGAATTCAAATAATTTATGTTGGGTGTCGGTCAACGCGATATTGGTTTTTGCCGCCTGCGGTTCCAAACTCAAACCTTGTTGGCTTAAAAAAATGATTTGTTGTACAGGCAGTTGCACTGCCACCCACAAATCCACTGCTTCTTGACGTTGCCCCGCCTCTTCAGTCAAAGCAACCGTCAATAACTCGCCCGACTGGTAGCTTGATTTTAAACGGGGTGAAGTCAACGTGGGCAACATGACTGTTTCGGCATGGCTGACAGCGGTTTTAACCTCAACCACTTGTTGACGACTGCTGTTGGCTCCATCATCATCCGTCACGGTTAAGCGCAATAAATACTGTCCCGCTTGGGGTAAAATAATGTCCGTTTTCTTGCCAACAGCTTGAATTTTCAAATCATTTAACACAGCTTCCCAACGATAAGCTTGAATAGAACCATCGCTGTCCAAACTGTCGCTGCCATCCAAATGCACCGTCAACGGGGCATCGCCTGTGTCGGGCGTGATTTTAAACAAGGCATGGGGCGGTGTGTTGTCAAGATGGGCCAAAGCTTCCACCACCTGCAAACTGAAACTGCGGCCACCTGATAAATTAAAATTGCTTTGCTGATTGATGTTGGCCGTTAAATGGATTTTCAACGTGTTTTGGTCAATGAAATCCACTTGTGTGCCATTGCCTGACCATTGAATTTGGCCGATGCTGGCAAACTGTGCCGTAGGCGGCACATAAAGCGCGAAGGCCTCTGCCTGATTGGCGGGAATCTTCACGCTTTCCCCTTTGGCGACGGTGGTAAAAATGGGCATACCCAAATCGCGGGTGGTGAATGTCCAATCCAAAGTTTGCAGTTCGCCATCATCCACTGTGTATGCAAACAACACGCGGTATTGGCTGTTCCACGCCAGCCGTTGCAAGGGGAACAGCGCAAATTGCAATGGGCTGAAACGCTTGTTGGGGTCGCGGGTTTCGTCCAATAAACGGGTGTCGGTGATTTCCTTGCCTGTGGCATCAAATAAACGAAACTGCTCCAAGCCAATCTGTTGAAAACCAAGTGGATTGAACTGAACCGACACAGGATAACCCGACACCGATAAATCGGGCAAAGGATCGGGGCTCTCTTCAAAAAAAGCGGGCGGAATATCGCGGGCGGTTACAGGCGGCCATTGGACAATCAGCGGATTATGGCCTTGAACCGCTGTTTTTGCTGAGGCATAAGCGGTTTCGGTCAATTTGATATTGGGGTAACACACTTGGACAATAAACGTTCCCACAGGTTCTATGGTTTCTGGCTGTTGACACAGCAGGGCAATACCTGCGTTGGCCATGTTGAACACATAAGCGGCAGACACGGCATCCGTTGTGGCACGGGCAATGCCGATGCCCAGCAAATCTTGCTCAAAACTCAAAAAACCAAAACGATGGTAAATTGACCCCATCAAACCATCAATCGCTTCGGTGCTGGTTTTTTGTCCAACGGCAACGTTTTCACTGACGGATAAAGTGGGAAAACCCGCGAAAACAACGCGTTCACTTGGGCTTTCGCCCGTGAAACCTGTTTCACCCACTTGTTCGCCATGACCTACACGGTTGTTGTCGATTAAATACGAGGCGTGGTTTTGCGCCGCTTTGCTCAAAGTGTCGTCGGTGTTAAAGACGGTCATATCGGCGTGGGTGCGTAATTGGTTCAAATAGCGAGCCGCTTGCTGGTTCGCACTGTTGTCCAGTGTCGTCCCTGCCCATGCGTTGACCCCAAAAAACAGTAAAAAACTAAAAAATTTCATCATATTACCCTTGGTTTTCTGTTGTGGACGACAGTTTTAGGGTTTTTTGTTGTTGTCATTGCCTTCGCTTTTTCTGGGCCAAAACATGGTAGTTGACTGTGCTTAAGTTGTCATGATCAACGTGTAACGCTGCTTGCTGAAGACAAGTCAACAAAGCTTGTGCGTTTTCATTGGGTGCTACGGTAAATTTATTGACTTTAATCAGTTCAAAGCCGTGGGTGTTTAACAAATTTTTCATGCTGTGGAAAGTGAAAAAGCGCATGTGGGTATTGCACAATAAACCGATGGGTACATAATCCCAACGGCCTGCGATCAAATCGGTGACAATGCTCCAATGGCCCACATTGGGTAAACTCAACACCAAATAACCGCACTCGTTTAAAAACTCGTGGTAAATGCGTTGTAACAGTTTTTCAGGCTCGGCAAAGTGTTCCAAACTATCCAAACAGGTGACGCAATCGACTTTTTCACTCAAGCTCAGTTGTAAGGCATCAGCGACAATCACTTTATCCAAAAGTTGATGCGCCTTGCTGGCAGCGCGGGCATTGAGATCAACGCCGATGACCCGATAACCGCGCTGTTGTTTGACATGATAACCAAAACCCCCATTGGCGCAACCGATGTCCAACAAACTGTGAAGGTCAGCGGGAATTAAATCAATGATTTCTTGACGGTTTTCGCTGTAATAATCCACAGGCTCATGGGCATAAGCGTTCAAAGCGATGGCGGTTTTTTGGGGTAAAAGTTTGGGTAACTGAAACACATCAAGCTGGGTTAGATCGAAGCTTGCTAAAACTTGAGCGCGTACCAACACCATGAACACATCGCGTTGATCATAAGGCGCAAACATTTGCTTGACATCGTGTAAACGGGCAACGAATTGCTCAAAACCGTACAAGGTTTGGTAATCAATCGCCCCTGCTTGTGGCCGATAACCGCTGGTATCGGAAGGGATGACACAATCAAATTGTCGGCTGTTGTTTAACACCTCAACCATCGCTTGCACGCTGTTATTACCTAAAAATAACCATGCTTGATGCACAAACAACACAAGGTCTTTAGCGGCTATGTGGGCTAAATGTGCGTTGAAGGTGTCATGATCGCTGTCAATTAAGGTTAAAACGGCTTCTGGCGGTAAAGCTTGTTGAAACAGGCTCAAAGCCAGTTGAAATTCGGGGGATACGGTGTAGTTGTGGTTTATACCAACGAAGACTTTAAGCATAGAAACATCCAGTAAATAAGGCCAGATGTTTCATTATAGGCGAAAACTCAATGGCTCGTGGCGGTTTTGCGTTTGCCTTTGAGTTCATCCAAAATGGCGGCTTTGATTTGATTGATTTTATCACGCAGTTCGGGCGTTTCGCCCTGTTGTTGGCGTAGGTTGAGGTAAGCTTGTAAATCGGCTTCTAATTGGCGCATAGAGGGTTTTTTGCCCTGCACATGGGGTGGTGATTTAACGCGGGGTTGTTCTGGGCTGGCAGTGGTTTCTTCGGCTTCAGTTTTGGTGGGCGTTTGTTGGGCTTTTAAGGCAGCTTTTAATTCAGCAATGATGTTATCTCGTTGTTTTAATGCGTGTTGATAGTCGTCACTGGGATCAATGACAATATCACCTTGGTGTGCCAATCGGTCTTCTAATTCAGCAATGCGTAAATCGCGGCGGGTCAGCTCGTCTTGAATATTTTGTTCATATTCGCGCACGCGATCCGTGCCACCTTGGCCGATTAATTTTTCAGGTCGGTCAACATTGCGGCGCATCAATTCATATTCCAACTCTTCAACTTCCTGAATTTTGGCCTGCAAGGTTTCTTTCAATTGTTTGACCGCGTTGGAACGGTCGTTTAATTGGGTTTGTAATGATTTATGAACATGCACCAATTTTTCGCGCATTGATGTCCATGTCACTGCCCAACCCGCCAACAACCCCAAAGAAGCGGCAATGATTAAATAAATTAAAACCTCACCCATTAAATACAACATTTATGTTATTCTCCTGCGTTAAAAGTCATGTGGTGATTTTGCTTGCTTCTTTGCTGGTCGGTTGTTTTACTGGCGGGCAGGTTTAATACCACAGGCGGTGTTCGTTTATTATACACCCGCGAAACCCCTGCTAAATGAATTAAAGCCTGATTAATCTGATTTAATTGTTCAGATGATTGAATATAACCCAAACTTAAAATCACATTGCGACCCTCCATTTCAATGCCATTGGCATTGATGCCTGTTGGCGCGACAGCCGCCAAAACCCGTTGGTATAATTTTTTCTCAACCACAATGCTTTGTTGAAAAGTGGACCATGCGATAAACACGGTAAAAATCAGGACGAAAACAGAGAGCAAAATCCGTGTGCTGATTAAAGGTGAATTGATTTGATGCGCGTATTGATATTTCATAATTTAGCTATAATAAAGTTAAAAGCCTTGTTGATAAACGGCTTGGCAATATTTATTCCATTCTTGTTTTAATCAAGGCAGGTTGAAATGAAGGGCAGGCCAAAATGAATTTTATTGCATTATGCAAACAATTGCAGATTAAATCGCATATCGCAAATGAACCGCCCATCTCGCCGTAAAAACCATGTCTGACACTTTCGATGCTCAAAAATTTCTTGCCCATCTGCCATTAAAAGCAGGTGTTTATCAAATGCTTGATAAGTATGGAAAAGTGTTGTATATCGGCAAAGCCAAAAAACTCAAACAACGTCTGCGCAGTTATTTTCAACGCCAACATCCCGATAGCAAAACCCGTGCATTGCTGGGCAAAATCGACGACATCCAATTCACACTGACCCACACCGAAACCGAAGCCCTGATTTTAGAATACAACCTCATCAAAACCCATCAACCGCCGTACAATATTTTATTGCGCGATGACAAAAGCTACCCTTATCTTTTTGTTTCAGAAGAACTTTATCCAAAAATTCAAATTCGTCGCGGTATAAAAACAGCCAAAGGCGATTATTTTGGCCCTTATCCCAGCGCGGGCGCGGTGCGCGAAAGTTTGCAATTATTACAAAAATTATTTCCCGTGCGCCAGTGCGAAGATATTTTTTTCAAGCACCGTTCACGCCCGTGTTTACAATATCAAATCAAACGCTGTAGCGCACCTTCGTGAACGTCTGACTGCCTTGGCCAACGCGCTACAACAAGATGCCTTACCACAACGAATTGAATGCTTCGACATCAGCCACAGCAACGGCGAAGCCACCGTGGCTTCTTGCGTGGTGTTTGACAGCGATGGCGCAAAACCTCAAGCTTATCGTCGCTTCAATATCAACAACATCAACGCGGGCGATGATTATGCCGCAATGCGTCAAGTGTTGACCCGCCGCTACCAACGACAAACCCCATTGCCCGACATGGTATTGCTTGATGGCGGCAAAGGCCAATTGGCACAAGCGATGGCGGTCAGTGCTGAATTGGGGTTGTCCGCCATTCAATTTATCGCAGTTGCCAAAGGCGAAGGACGCAAAGCAGGCTCGGAAACACTGATTTTTACCCACAAACCACCGCTACACCTGCCTGCCACTTCGCCCGCGTTGCATCTGATTCAATATATTCGTGATGAAGCCCACCGTTTTGCCATCACCGCCCACCGCCAACGCCGCATCAAAGCGCGCCAACACTCTGTTTTACAAGACATTGCAGGCATTGGGGTTAAACGGCAACAACAATTATTGCGCTATTTTGGAGGCTTAAAAGGCGTACAAGCGGCGGGTATTGATGACTTGGCGGCTGTACCGAAAATCGGCTCACAACTGGCGCAAAAAATCTAC
The DNA here is from genome assembly GCA_020726335.1 of Thiomargarita sp. Taxonomy (GTDB): domain Bacteria; phylum Pseudomonadota; class Gammaproteobacteria; order Beggiatoales; family Beggiatoaceae; genus DYSU01. The sequence continues at coordinate 23,744 of DYSU01000033.1, forward strand.
AATGCACTTCATTAAAATTTAAGGCGGCGAAATCAATGATTGATAAAGTGCAATATATTGTCGCGCCACTTTTTCAGCCGCGAAATTATTGATGACCTTGTTTCTGGCGGCAAAACACAATTGTCGATAACGTTCTTCATCGGCTAAAATCCAGTCAATGCCTGTTGCAAGGTCATTACTGTCAAAAGGTTGGGCAAGATAACCATTTTTATGATGATCAATCATATCGCCGTTACCTCCAATGGCAAAGCCGACAACGGGCCTGCCACAACTTAAGGCTTCCATAATGCCATTGGATAAATTTTCCTGAAAACTGGGGACAACCATCACATCACACGCACTGTACAACATGGCCAAATGTTCATCATCATGCAATTGCCCGATATAATGCGTGTTAAATTTAAACTTTGGTTTTTTTACGGGTTCATTGCCACCAAAAATAACCAGTTCGCCGTCTTTATGCTGTAATTTTTCTAGCGATTCCATCAGCTTATGATAACCTTTTCTCAGGTCACTGGTTGCATCCATTGCTCCAAATAAAATCAGTTTTTTATTTTCGGGTAGATTCCAAAATTGTCGGGCTTTTTTTTGTTCAATGGGTTTAAATAAATGGATATCTATTGGATTGGGTAAATTGATAATTCTTTGATTTTTAAATAAAAAACTCTCTTTTGCTGCATGGGTTAACCACTGACTCAAGCCAATAATAATTAAATTTTTAAAATACCGATGCTTTCTGCTAAAAACAGAAAATGACAAGTCATTTTGTTTGGTTGAGCCAAGTGCTTTACAACATCCACAGTGATTTTTATACCTGCCACAGTTTTCATCATAATGACAACCGCCCGTGAACGCCCACATATCGTGCATACTCCAAACAATCGGCTTCTTTATTTGGGCTAAATCCTCTATTTTTATCATTCCCCTACATATCCAATGCAAATGGACAACATCTGAATCAATCGCATTTATTTTTTTAATAACTTGGCTGAAAGGCAACCAACTGGGCGAAAACAATGCTTTGCTTTTATTTGGATAAAATAAGGTAGGCAATCCATCTAAAATTTGTCTGATTTTAGTTAACCCTTTACCTGTTTTTGTTGAAGAACCTCCTACGGTCTCATCCGCCGTTGTTTTTTTTTGCACCAGCATTTGTGAATCAACACCTTCATTTAACAAGGCTTTATGCAGTCGATATGCCGCACGGGCGGCACCACCTTGGCTGTCAGAGGTATTAACGATCAAAATTTTCATTTTTTAAAAAATAGATGATACATAGGTTTCAAGGATTCTATTATCAGAAAAATCATTTTAGAATTCATTTCCATAAATCTAATCAGAGGCCAGTTAACGGATACATACCGTCTTTTTCTAAACAATGTGGCATGACTGCCTGCCAATTGTCCCATCACTTCCAATCCCATATATTTTGCAAAGAAATTAAAAGTGTATCTCAAATGAAAAGTGCATGGAAGATGGCATTTAACGAAAGGATAAAAACAATTGGCAATGATTAAATAACCACCATCTTTAACATTGTTAAGCATTTCATCAAATAATTTTAACGGTTCAGGAACATGTTCTAAAACATCTGTGCTAATAATCAGATCATATTTTTTATTAAAATCACTAATAAAAGAGATATTTTTATGTATTTTTATTTTTTCATTAACATATTCAGAAGGATAAGGTTCATATATATCAATCAATAAAGAAGGTTTCTTATTTGCAATCAGTTTTGCTAAAGTTCCGAATCCACCCCCATAATCAAGCAGTTGTGATATTTCATTGTGGTCAACAATCCAATCACTGATCTTGTTTCTATGTTGCATAGATAAATCATGCTGTTCAATGAATAAGCCATTTAATATCCAAACAGGATGGCGATAAAATTCACTCATTTTTTTACAATCTAATACATTGTTATCGCAACCTAATTCATCCCATACCCAGTCCATTATTTGCCAAATTTTTTCTAAATCATTATCTAAATAATCCTGATTTATATTTAATAATCGATAAATTTCATTTTCTTGCAATAGAGTTAATCCAATGTTTTTATATTTTATGTACATAATTTTTACAATAGTTAAAAATACGCTTGATTATCTTCTTTTAATTATTACATATATTTTCAATATAAATTTTTCAAGAAAGTCAGGAAGATAATGCAGTGTTTTTAATAAAACAAAATGTATTAAACCACGGCTGAACATTGTTTTATCCGTAAAATCATCGGCTTTTTTATTTTGAATGATTTCTTTTGGATGGTTTTTTAAAACAAAATCATATGAAACCAATTTTGCGAATTTAAAATTTTCTTGGAACGTATTGGTTGCATCTACACCAAAACCTATATTCGATACCAGATTTACATTGGGCAAAGCGGTAAGCCAATGGTTATCCCACATGGTGAAAGTCCATTGATAATCCCAAATCTTATTTACTTTATAATTTTTTAACCCGTTAAAAATATTTTTCCAGTATTCTCTTGTCCATTTTTTTTCATGAATAAAATTCAAAAAAGTACTGTCTTTAATATTTTCTAACTCAACATCAAATTTTTTCCATCTATTTTCCCAACAAGCCCAACCCCAAATATGGTTATAAATAGAAAAATAATAGTCATCCTCTCCTCTTTTTATTCCATTTTGAAAGTTGTCGCCACTTATCATTCCAATTCTCATATCATTCTTATATTTCTCTAGCAACTCCTCACAAAACCAAAAAAAACTCTGGCTTGGTAAACAGTCATCTTCAAGAATAATACCCATCTCTTCATTATCAAAAAACCAATCTATCGCGCCACTTACTGCCATCTTACAACCAAAGTTTTGTTCTCGAAAAAGAGTTTTTACTTCACATTTCCAATCTATATTTGAGATAATATAATCTCTGACTGCTTTTACCTTTTCTTCCTCACCTTCTTTCGACTCTCTCGCTCCATCCGCTGCTATATAAATCCTCGGTGGTTTTGCTTGTCTAATAGCTTCAAACACTTGTTTTGTGGTGTCAAGACGATTAAATACCAAAAATAATACGGCAGTATTAAGTGGATATGGTGGAACGAATGTTGAATTATTTTGTTGTATCATTTATAAGCTCATCTTTGTTAATTTTAATTCAAGCTGATACCCGTCTTTGTTTCTTTTTAGGTCTATCTTCATAGTTCTTGCCATTTTTTCTCTAAAAAGTTTATTTAATACCACAGACATCTGTTCTGGTTCATTTTCATAGTTATGAGAAAGTTCATTTCTATCATCTCGAAGTTTTATCCACTCACTTGCCGAGTCTATCAGATGAATTTTTTCCATTTGGTTTAAAATATCTATAAATGGTTTGCCATCTACCTCTTCTCTAAGAAAAATCAACATTGTCTTAAAAAGTTTTTGTCCCATACTATCTTGAAGCTTTACAAATCTAAACAAAAACTGGTCAATGTGTTCGATTTCATCCTCGCTAAGAGCGATATATTTCTGCTCATCAAGAGGCATAATGTTTTCCATTTTTTTTGCGGCACTATTCATTCTCTCCAAATGCTTATCGCACCCATAACATATTTTTTGTAATTTTTCTAAAACTACTTGACTATTCATAATAAAAAAACCTGTTTCAAAAGCTATTTTTTCTATATCTGTTGGTTTATCTGTTGATAACACTATATCTATCTTTTGTTCGCCTATGAGCTTATACAACTTCAATCTAAATTCACTTTTTTATCAAACAAATCATTTGCACTTAGACAATACGGCAACTTTATAAACAAATCAATATCTACACCCCTTTTTGTATCATCAACTCGACTTCCATAAAGATAAATCTCACCATCTTGAAATGTTTCATAAAAAGCTTTTTTGATAAGTTCTCTTTCGTTATCTGTGAGTCTCACGATAAAATCCTTTCCATAAATTCTCTACTCCTTTTCTCTTTTGTTTTCATTTGACTTTATTGTCTTTTTCTTACTTACATACTTTTTTTATTTTTATAGCTGATGATATTCTCAAATATAGCTTCAATCTTCTCAAAAACATCCATTGCTAGATAAATTCCTTCGATAACATCTTCTTCATTATTTGGATACTCATGTGTTAGTTTATTTCTAAGACTTCTATACTCCATCCAACTGTAAGCATCCTCTATAATCTCAAACTTTTCTAGCTTGTCTAAAACATCAAGTAGCGACATATTGTCTTTGTATTCTCCAATCTCATCTAAAAATATTTTAAATAACTTATCTCCCATCATATCTTGAAGCTTTATAAATCGATATATAAAAGTATCGATAGTTTTTATCTTCTCAAAATCTTCAAATATATCACTGCCAAATGAAGACCAATTTTTTATTTCAGTGAGCGCACTTTTTGCTCTACTCTTATGAAGCTCTATTTTTTCGATGATATCTTTTATCATAAAACTATCCCCTCTTGATATATGGTTTGAAATATTGGCTGATCTTTTGTAGTGGGTGTTTTGAGTACCATATCTACTTTTCTGTCACACCCATTCATCCGAATATCTGTCAATATTTTGATTTGTTGTTTTAGGTTCACTTGCCGCCCTGTCTCGACAAATATATCTATATCTCCCCCTTTCTTATCATCATAAATCCTACTACCAAACAAAATAATCTTTGCGTCTTGGATGTGTTTTAGTATGTTTGATTTTAAAATATTTATTTCATTTTGTTTTAGTCTCATGCTGCTTCCTTTCTTTGCTTTTACACTCTCTCATTGTTTTCATTTGACTTTATTGTTTTTTGCTTACTTCTCTATCTGCATTCCCACTCACGAGAGTGGGAACGAGGGAGGGAATAAACAATTATTTTTTGAATAAAAATCTGCTAAAACATAGCATTCACACTAAACTATTTTGGTTGCGCAGTGGTCTCATAACTTTCTAAATCCTCATGTGTTAAAAACACTTTATCATTTTCATAATAAGAC
>DYSU01000034.1 GCA_020726335.1 Thiomargarita sp.
GTGGTGAAACTGGACACGTTAACAAAGTTTGTCATGAATGAAAACAAAATGTTTGAAACGCTTGTTGTATTTTGGCAGTGGCTTTTTACTGGTCTACGGCTTTTTTACCATTTTTGCGTGGGGTTTTGCGCTGATGATGTCTTTGTTCAGTTGAGTTGGCCAAAATAGTGTTGATACATCCCGTTATTTTTCAATAAATTGGCGTGTTCTCCTTGTTCAACAAGGCGGCCATTTTCCAGCACCACCACATAATCGGCTTGTTTGACCGCACTGAGGCGATGGGCGATGATGAGGGTGGTGCGATTTTGCAGAAATTTTTGCAAGGCTTGGTGCAGTAAAAATTCTGTTTGGGTGTCCAAAGCCGAGGTGGCTTCATCCAAAATCACCACTTTGGGTTGTGCCAACACCATGCGCGCCACGGCCACCCGCTGGCGTTGGCCGCCTGATAACCGCAGCCCGCCTTGCCCCAGCAGGGTTTCCAATTGCTCGGGCATGTCGCGCACATCCTGCGCCAATTGGGCGATTTCCAATGCCTGCCACAGTTGTTCATCGCTGATGTCCCGCCCCAAAGTCAAATTGTTGCGCAAGCTGTCGTTAAACAGCGCGGGATGTTGCAACACCGTGATAACGTGTTCACGCACCACATCCATGCCAATTTGGTCAATCGGAATGTGGTTAAAATAAACTTGCCCTCGGTTTGGCACATACAAACCCAACAGAATATGCACCAACGTGGTTTTACCACCGCCACTGCCGCCCACCAGCGCGATTTTTTTACCTGCGGGAATGGTCAAGTTAATATTGTGCAACACCTCTCCTTGCCTTCCATAACTGAAAGCGATGTTTTCCAGCCGAATGCTGATTAAATCATTGTTATCAAATGGATTTTTCAGATGGGGATAATGCGGCTCTTCATCCAATTGAAACAATTGATTGACCCGTTGCAACGCCGCTTGCGCGCTGTGATATGCGTATTGGATGTTCAAAATTTCCTGCATAGGCCCCAACATAAACCACAAATAGCCAAACACCGCCAGCATCGCGCCAATTTGCAAATCCGAAAACAACACCATCACCATACCGATGGCCCGAAAACTATCAAACCCCAATAAAAAAATGCTCATCGAAAAGCGGGTGGCTGCGTCGGTTTTCCACGCATATTCACTGGCACGATCACGAATATCAAGCGCGGCTTGGCGCACTTTGCCAAGATAATATTGTTCACGGTTATAGGCGCGAATTTGTTGAATGCTGGCTAAAATTTCGGTCAAACTTTGTTGAAAGCTGGCATAGGCTTGATTTTCCTCTTTTTTTAACCGTTTAACTTTGCGTCCCAGCCAGATGGTGGAATAAACCACGATGGGGTGAATGACCAAAATCAACACCGCCAGCGGCCAATGCAACCAAAACAACACCCCAGCAGTCACCAACAACGTCAGCACCGCAACCACAAATTTACTCAACGATGCGCCAATGAATTGATCCAACGTGTCTAAATCGGTGATTAAATGGGAAATCACTTTGCCACTGCCCAAAGTTTCATATTCAGCCATCGACACGTTTTGCAAACGGTGGCTGATACATTGGCGCAGGTTGCAAATCACATCTTTGGACACCCGCGTGAATTGGCGCATTTGCCACACCCCCAGACCCAGCGACCACAGCCGTAACAGCAAAGTAATGAATAAAATCAATGCGATATACACCACAGGTTGTTGCCATGCGGGCGGCAACAGATGGTTTAAACTGCCGACCAACTGCGCGGGATGGTTGAGCAACACTTCATCAATCAACAACGGCATCAGCAACGGCAACGGCACAGTGACAAAAACCGCAATAACGGCAATCAGTTGCGCCAACAGAATATTTTTTTTGTGTTGCCATGCCAAACGGGCGATGTCAGACCAGCGATAAAAAGGGGTGTTTGACTTCATAAGCGGCAGGTTTATTGTTTGCGCCCCAAACGGCGGTAGCTGATGGCTTCAGACAAATGGGCGGTTTGAATTTGGGCTTGCCCATCCAAGTCGGCAATGGTGCGCGCCACCTTCAAAATGCGGTTCCATGCGCGGGTGGACAAACCCAACAGCTCAATCGCTTTGTCCAGCATGGCTTCATCTTGCGGGCTGAGGGCGCAATAATAGTCCACTTCTTTGGCAGTCAGTACGTCGTTGAGTTTGCCCGCACGTTCCATTTGGCGTTGGTAAGCGGCGGTGACGCGCTGGCGAATGTGTTCACTGGTTTCACGCAAACCGATTTCTTTGCGCTGTACGCTGTTGAGTTGCGGCACTTCGATATGTAAATCAATGCGATCCAGCAACGGGCCTGAAATGCGGTTGCGATAGCGTTGCACTTGTTCGGCCGTACAGCGGCAAACATGGTTATTCGCGCCAAGAAAGCCGCAAGGACAAGGGTTCATCGCGGCGATCAATTGAAAACGGGCGGGAAACGTGGTTTGGTTGGCGGCACGGGAAATGGTGATTTGCCCTGATTCCAAGGGTTCGCGCAATACATCCAACACTTGGCGGCCAAATTCGGGCAATTCGTCCAAAAACAACACGCCGTTGTGTGCCAGTGAAATTTCACCCGCACGCGGGTGTGTGCCACCGCCCACCAATGCGATGCCTGAAGCGGTGTGGTGTGGTGCGCGAAACGGGCGTTGCCGCCATGTTTTGAGGTTGAAACCTTGGCTGGTGATGGAAGCGACTGTGGCGGTTTCCAAGGCTTCTTGTGTGGTCATGTTGGGCAATATGCTGGGCAAACGGCTGGCCAGCATGGTTTTGCCTGTGCCGGGTGGCCCTGACATCAAAACATTGTGGCCGCCTGCGGCAGCGATTTCCAATGCGCGCTTGGCGTGGTGTTGGCCGCGCACGTCGGCAAAATCAAGTTTATGGTCAGAAAATTCATCCATCAGTTTGTTTTTAAAAGGTTTAATGCGTTTGCTGTTTTGTAAATGTTGACACACTTCCAGCAAGTGTGTGGCGGGATAAACGGTGGCGTTTTGAATCATCGCGGCTTCTTTGGCATTGGCTTGTGGACAAAACAGGGCGCGCTTTTCAGCGTTGGCACTCAAAGCCACGGGCAATACGCCGTGAATTGGGCGCAATTCGCCACTTAAAGCCAGTTCGCCGACAAATTCATAGTCGGTCAAGACGGCGTTGTTGATTTGTCCTGAGGCGGCGAGTATGCCCAAGGCGATGGCTAAATCGAAGCGACCCCCTTCTTTGGGTAAATCGGCGGGGGCGAGGTTGATGGTGATGCGTTCCATTGGGAATTGGAATTGGCTGTTAATCAGCGCGCTGCGTACGCGGTCTTTGCTTTCTTTAACCGCTGTTTCGGGCAGACCGACGATGGAGAGGGCGGGCAGGCCGTTGAGCAGATGCACTTCGATGGTGACCAGCGGCGATTGTATGCCCACTTGGGCGCGGCTGTAAACAAGGGCGAGTGACAGGGGTTAGTCCTTTGTTTGCAATTGTTGCTCAAGTTGGGCAACGCGCTGTTGTAAAGCGGTGAGTTTGGCGCGGGTTTTGGCCAGCACAGCGGTTTGCAAGTCGAACTCTTCCCGCGTGACTAAATACATACGACTGAATAATTCATCTAAATTTCTGCGTAAATTATTTTCTAAGTCTTTGTGTAAATTAGGTAAATCTTTTGGTATGATTTTGCCTACTTGTTGGAGCAACGCATCTAAATGTTGTATACTGGGCATAAAAAAATCCATGGCAAAGGTGTTGATGGGTGTTGATTATAACAAGGCTGGCGGCGAGATGGTAGTTATCGCTTTTTTCATTGGGTAATAAAAAATGCAACACAGATGTGGCCAAACGCCTTGTGGTTTGCAGTTGTTTGCCTGCCTTGCTTGGCAAAACGCCAAATTTGTTTTGTCTTTTTGCGACTGATGACAGGCGATTTTGCTTATCCAAACCCAAGCAGAGGGATATTGGTTTATTTTTTTTAAAATTCAATCAGTTATTGTCTTTCATGTTTTTTTAATATGCGTTGAATAATGCTTTTGACAGGGGGTTGTTAAGCTGGAACAAGGCTTGCGTTATAGTCAGTAACTGAGACGAAATAGTTGCTATATTACTTTAATTTCAAGGTTTTATAACAAAGGAATTTAAAATCTTGCAAGGCAATTATTTGTATGAATGGATGGTTCTACTACCAGACTTAGCCCAAGTTGTCGTAGTGGTTCATCTTCTCTTAAATCACATAGGGAAAGGAAACCACAATGTATTTAACTAAAAAATTTTCAATAATCATCCGCCTGTTGGTATTGATGTTGTCATGGGCGATGATGCAACCTGTCTTGGCAGATGAAATGGCGAAAAAACCATTGGGAAACAGTGCAGTTTGTTCTAAAGTCTATTTTAATTGTCAAGCAAAATGCCGACAATTGACTGATACCAAAAAAGTGATGGCTTGTATGAACAATGAGTGTTCCCAAAAATATAAACTTTGCAACACTACGGGTGAAACTCAAAGTGTCCCTTCTTATATGATGTTGTTGTTTCACCTCCCTTTGTAATGTATCTGGGCTACATGGTTGGACGGCGTTTGTTGTTCGCAGGGTAACCTGAATGTAGTGCCAGATGATTGATTATTTTTTACGTTAGAAACGCTTTTGGATGAAAGCGTTTTTTTGTCCAAAAAATTCTTGGCTTTATTCTTGGGCAAAAAGATGGTCTTCACTTTGGCCAATACATCGGTGTTCTTTTTTTAAACAGACATCAATACATTGGCGAGCCTTCATATGGGCTTTGTCTGCTCGAACACAATTTTCAGTACAAATTTTTTGTTGATTTAAACAAGCGCGAATGTTGGCTTCGAACAGCTCAATCTCATTTTGATTGGCAAATAAGGGGCTTTCCCCTAAAAAATAAAGCATGATCAATAAAATGGATATTATTGTTTTTATTGTTATTTTTGGTTTTTTAATTGAGTGTAACATGATAAAAACCTCTGGTTTACAAACTGGAACAGTGATTGCTTTATCCTTAAGTAAAGGACTTATATGGCAAATGTAATAAACAACTTGCTAAACATTTTGCAAAAAGGAAAGCACAATGTATTTACATATTCTCAATCGTGAGCAAACCTTATTTAGGTTAGCAACTAAATTTTTAATTCTCTTTGGTTTTTTAATGACCTCAGCTTCAGCTCATGCTGAAGCAATTCAAAGCAAAGCGGCCATTAAAGCACTCAAAGTTTGCTCAAAAACCTATTTCAGTTGTCAAACAGCGTGTCGTGAAGAGCAGGATGCTAAAGCTATTTTGGCCTGTATTAACACTCAATGTGCTAAAGAATATGATGTTTGCCGAGCCACTGCGATCAGAAAACGCTGAGTTTTCAATCAGCAGATATGCCAAGTTTTTATTCAAATTAATAGCGATTCAAGTCAACTACGGTAGGGAATGATTCAAAGGCATTGTCAAAGGTTGCAGGTTCAATGAATGTGACATTGCCATTAGATTGTTTTTGAACTGCATAAACACGTCTTTCTACCACTTGGTAAACCTCAAATAAAAGTTTTGACCAATTCCAATCTAAAAAATGTTCTTCATTTACCCGTATTTGCATATGTTTGACCACCACCGTGCCTTGTGATGTACCGTCACTACACCATAAGTTCAACTTGTTTTGCTCGTCTTTAGCGAAAAACAGCACATATTGATTAAAGCGCAGAAGATAAGTGGGTTTTGAACCCGCTTTGCCAAAGTTGATGTCTTTAACCAATTGTGTACCTGTTAATGTGCCATCGCTCTTCCATAATTCTGCGCCAAATTCATCATTTTTCCCTTGGAAATACAACGTATTATCAACTGCCGTTAATTCACCAACATGGTCAAACACCTTAATCAAAACCATTTGATTTTGACCTTGATCATCCCGTTTTTCCCATAAACCATTCATACTTAAGTTATGTTGATTGCTCAAGGTAAAAAATGTACGCTCACCCACTTGCGCCGAATAAACATAATAAGGCGTTGATGTTCGTGCCAACAATGAATCGAACGTCGGTAAATCAAAAACCATTGGCGACGCTTGTTTCATGTTTTGCTCATTGGGTTCAACCGCTGATGCAAAACAAGATGCAGAATTCATACTCAAAATAATCACAACAATACGTATCATTTTTTTGATGACATCGCTGTTATTTTTTCTGTTTGACATCATGAACATAAAACAAATCAAGACATTCACGGCAATGTCCTCCTACCGTATAAAATAATTATTTTAATAATACGCATAATCTCTGTATTACTTAAACTGATTACGTTATTTGGGCGATAACATAACAGGGCAGAAAAATAAGCGACATTCTAAAGTCTAATTTATTTTTGTGAAAAAACCATTGGGTATCAATACTCAGCAGATTGCAATATGTTTATATACTTTATTTTAACCTGCGTTGCATACTGCACTTATTATATATTTTTTGTCCTAAAGTATATCAATTATAAAAAAAATAACAAATTATTAATCAAGCAGTTAAGTGTAAAAAGAATTTATCTGACCTAAGGTTGTCAATTAGCAATGTATTGATTTTATAGTTTATTTCTATTTTGGAATGTATTTTGCTGTTGTATTTTTAGCTTACCAGTGTATCAAAACTGCCACACTGGCTTCGATTGGTTATGATATTGAATAATCACTACAACAAAGGGGTTTTACTGTGACGACAAAAAACAAATCCGGCATGTTGGTGCTACCTATCATCATCAGTGGCGTATTGACAGGCTGTCAACCCATTGATATAAAACAAGACACCCGCAATCCACCTGCCAGCGAGAAACAAAAGGAAATTGACAGCTTGCGTGCCAATTTATCCACCTTACAGACCAAATTACAACAAACTGAACAACAAAATACGCAATTAAAACAATCACAAAGTTACAAACAACAAGCCCTCAACCCCACCTTTAATGACCCCAATACACCACCCAACGCCAAAGCAGGAGAATGCTTCGCTTGGGTTTTCACCCCACCCCAATTTAAAACTGAGGTCAATACTCTGCTTAAACAAGAAAAAGCCGAAAAAATTGACATTATTCCAGCCAAATATGAATGGGTAGACAAGCGGGTGATGGTCAAAGAAGCATCGGAACGCCTAGAAACGGTTGAAGCCAAATACGATTGGGTCACCGAACGGGTATTGGTTCGACCTGCAAGCACCAAATTGATTAAATTGCCTGCTGAATATAAAGAGGTTGAAGAACGGGTCATGGTTTCTCCTGCGCGCACTTATTGGAAAAAAGGCTCAGGTTTAATCACCAAAGTCAACGGCGAAACAGGTGAGATCATGTGTTTGATTGAAGAACCTGCACAATACAAAATGGTGAAAAAACACGTTTTAGCTCGGGCAGAATCCACCCGAGAAGTTGAAGACCAACCAGCCGAATATGAAACCGTTCGTCGCCAAGTGATGGCATCGCCACCGACAACCCGCAAAGTGGTGATTCCTGCTGAATATAAAATGGTCAAAATCAAACAAAAAGTAGAAGATGCCAGAACGCGAAAAATTGCCATTCCAGAAACATATCAACAAGTTACCAAACAAGTTAAAATTGCTGAAGGCCAACACCATTGGCAACGCATTTTATGTGAAACCAACATGAGCATGGACATTGTGCGCGCCATGCAAAGCGCACTCAATCGTGAAGGCTTCTATCGTGGCCCAATTGATGGCATAATCGGTAACGAAACTGCGGATGCAATCACCCAATACCAACGCAAAAAAGGCTTGTCTACTGGCGGCGTAACCTATGAAGTTTTAGAATCTTTAAGCGTAAAAATTTAATTTTTTGCTCATCTGACAGGTTTTTACAACCTGTCAGCGTTTCAAACCCTGCTTTTATCAATCGCTTCTGTTTATGATAATTGGCAACCATAATGCGGCAAAATTAGACAGTAAGTTACTTCTTAAAATAATTCATAGTCTTTGTTATATAAAAAATTATTTTACCCATTAATTTTTCTAAATATTGTTTCTTTATATAGAATATAAAAACTTCTTTTTTCTTTTCTTGCGTATGTAAAATTTCTTGAATTTGTGAAAAATTATTTTTCATTTCATTTGAAATAAATATTTGTATTTTATTTAAATTATTTTTTTGAGTCTCTTCAATTTTCTGTTTCAAATCATTTTGTATTTGATATAAATCTTTAATTTGAGTTTTGTTTTCTTTCCGTAAATCTTCTTGTTGAATATTAAATTTTTTTGTGTTTGTATTGTTTCTTGAAGATTTTTTTGCATTTTGATAATATACTTCACATACTTCCAAAGCTCATTCATTTGTTCATCATTACGTTGTTGCAATTTATCTTGTTGTTTCGTTAAGTTTTCTTCTATTGATTTTAGTGCGACAGCAATGCTTGATTTTTGTTGCTGATTACTGATAGTATTGATATATTTTCTATATTCTTGAATGATTTTTTGGTTATATTTTTTATATTCAGCTGATTTTTTGTATTCATTTTTATCAAAAAACAAACAGCCTAATTCATAATTAACGAAGGCTATATTATCTTTATCTTCTGATTCATATTCTGAATAGAAATTCAATAAAACGAGATAAGTAGATTCTAATTTTCATTATTTTTATGTGTTAGGATAACCCAATCAAGCTTTTCACTTTTTTGTTTTATATTTTTTAGTTCTTCGGCAGCTTTATATATTGTCCTGATATATCATTTCCACCATCAATCAAGAGATTAAAATTATCTGCGGCAATAAGAATGGCATCACCACTACCTGCAGGTAAAAAATTAAAACCATGACATTAGAGTTGTCTCACCTTATATATTCGTAATATAAATCAACAAGTTGTCGTTAAAATTTCAAAGGCAATAACAATCCCGCGCTGCAAAAATACACTTCAGTGCAATGTTTTCCCAGCAACTGCCCTGCTTTACCTGATAAATCAACAAATTGGCGCGCCAATGGGTTATCAGCAATCACCCCCAACCCTGTTTCATTATGAACCCAAACGATGTCAGGCGATAATTGCAAGCTGGCCGCTAACTCCGCCAAAATCGCGGCTTCTGTCTGACCATGATACAACATGTTGTTCAGCCACATGGTCAAACATTCAACTAAAACAGGGTGTTGCTGTTGTTTTAAGGTTTTATACAATGCCAACGGTTCTTCCAAGGTTTCAAACTGTTGCCCGCGCCGCTGTTGATGTTGCGCAACGCGGGCTTGCATTTCTGCATCCAGACATTCGGTGGTTGCCAAATAAATCGGCTTTTGTGTAACCTTTTGTAAAATATAGCTTTCAGCCAAACGCGATTTGCCGCTTTTCACCCCGCCGATAAACGCTGTGTGCATTTAACCGACGCGCAACACTTGACTGACACCCAATAAATACGGTGCGGTCAAACCATTCCATTGAATCAATTCTTGAATGCTTTTTTGCTGGCGGCGGGCAACGGCATATAAAGTATCCCCCGCTTGTACCGTGTAATAGCGGTTGTTGGTATTGGCTTCGGTTTTGATTGAACGTGCCAAATCAACCGCAGTCAAAGCCAATTGGTATTGACCCGTACCTTGTTCGCGGTTGAAATGGCGCACTTGCACCAAATATTCGCCCGTGGCCAATTCGCGTGAAATTTTGGCATTGTAATCTTGTCCGCCATCGTCATCTTCGGCCACCAACAAGGTGCGGTTATCAGGGCCATACAAGCGCATCACCAAATCGGTTTTGCCCATGGTTTCGATGCTGTAAAAGCGCGGTTTATCCACGGTAAAACGATACAAATCTTCTTCGCCCGCTTGCCCAATGTCGGCATCCATGATTTGGTCTAAATAAAGGGGCTGAACGCTCGGTTGTCCTTGTTTTTTATAGGGATATGCGGCTGAACTGGCGATAAAATCTTTGTCCGTGGTGGACAACACCATGTTGGCGTGGGTGCCGATGTTGTTCAATGTCCATGAGGAGGGGAAAAAATAGAGCATGATGGAATCAGGGTCAAACTGCGTGCCATTGATTTGGTCAATGCTGTATTTGCGCAACACATTGAAACGGGTGATTTCAGGTGTCCAATGGTTGGGTGCGCCACTGAGCGCGCTGATGACTTTGGGTTCATTCCATTGAATGCCGCCGCGGTGATTTTGATGTTCGTGTCCCAAACCAAGGGCATGGCCAAATTCATGCAACACCGTGCCTTCATCCAAAGTCCAGCCAAAATTCATGGTTTTTTCCTGCAAGGGGAAAATTTCCCGATTCAGTGCATCGGTTCCCACCGCCGACCATGAGCCTTCCCCTTGGTTAAAACCGATGCGAATTTCCGCATCGGAGGCGTTATTGAAATCAAGGCGCAAATTGGCATAGCGTGTCCACTGCATCGCCCATTGGCTGATTTGCTGGTGTTGTTGGCTGGTGCCGCCCAAAAAACGGACTTTCAAGGTTGAGCCATTGGGCCACATTTTGTTGCTGACTAAAATGGCACTGGCGGTGAAAGTGCCACGCGGTTGGGGACGATAGCCAGCGGGATTAATCAAGCGGTCACAACAAAATTTTTCGATAGCCATGATAAATTTTTTATCCCCTCATTGTTTTTCCTTAGATGAGACGGGATTATAAACAATTCATAAAACACAAGTAAAATAACATTACAAACAAATGTGGCATTATTGTTCATATTCAATGGACAGACTGGATTTTTAGTTTTAGAATAACGGCATTTTTTTGAATGAAAACCTGAAAGGAGTTGCTATTTTGCCGTTGTCACTCGCGTTATTGTCCATTGTTGGTGTGTTGGCTTCTGCATTGATTTCCTTTGGCACTGATCGCGCACCGTGGTTATTTCGTTTCGTTGTGTTGGGCTTGTTGGCCGTGTCAGGCCTAACCGCCACAGCCGCAGGGGTTTGGGTGTTGCTCACCAATCAAAATTTGGCCATTGAACTGGCCTTGGGTTTGCCTTGGTTGCCGTGGCATTTGCGGTTGGATGCGTTGTCAGGTTTTTTCTTCGCCATCGTCGGCTTAATCACGTTTGTCACCAGTCTTTATGCGGTTAATTACAGCCGCGAATTTCAAAACAGCCCTTACAGTTACAGCACTTTGGGCGTGTTCACAGGTTTGTTCATCGCAGGGATGTTATTGGTTTTATTGGCCGATGACGGTTATGCGTTTATGGTTGCATGGGAACTGATGTCGTTATCCAGTTATTTTTTAGTGGTTTATCAACATCTTAACGAAAGCAACCGCCGCGCAGGTTTTTTGTATTTGCTGATGGCGCACGTCGGCGGCTTGTCCATTTTATTGAGTTTTGGCGTGATGGTCGGTTTTGGCGATGGCTTTAGTTTTGCCGCCATGCGTCAGGCCGCATTGTCTCCGCTGTGGGCCAGCATTGTGTTTGGCTTGGCCTTTTTTGGCTTTGGCATGAAAGCGGGTTTGGTGCCGATTCACGCTTGGTTGCCTGAAGCCCATCCCGTTGCGCCTTCGCATATTTCCGCGCTGATGAGCGGCGTGATGCTCAAAGTGGCGATTTATGGCTTTATCCGTGTGGTGTTTGATTTGGTGGGTGATTTGCTCTGGTGGTGGGGTTTGCTGATTTTGTTTGTCGGCGCGGCTTCCGCTTTGTTGGGCATTTTATACGCGCTGATGCAAAACAACAGCAAACGCCTGCTGGCTTACAGCTCAATTGAAAATGTCGGCATCATTTTCACGGCTTTGGGTTTGGCGATTTTATTCATCAGTACGGGGCATCCTGTGTTGGGTGCATTGGGTTTTCTCGCCGCCTTATACCACAGCTTAAACCATGCGTTGTTCAAAAGCCTGTTGTTCTTGGGCGCAGGCGCAATCGCCCACAGCAGTCATGAATACAATTTAGAACGCATGGGCGGTTTAATCCACAAACTACCTTATACGGCGGTATTTTTTCTCATCGGTTGTATTTCCATCGCTTCGTTGCCGCCGTTTAATGGCTTTGTGTCCGAATGGTTGATTTTCCAAACCGCGTTGCAAACCACGGCGTTGGAAAGCGGTATTTTGCGGTTGATTATTCCCATTACGGCGGCGGTGTTGGCTTTGACAGGCGCATTGGCCGTGGCCTGTTTTGTCAAACTTTATGGCATCGCTTTTTTGGGCTTGCCTCGCACACGCCACGTCAAACATGCGCGGGAAGTCGGCGGCAGTATGCTGGCATCACAAGCGATATTGGCCGTTTTGTGTTTTTTGTTTGGCATTTTCCCTGCGCTGACATTGCAAACTTTGGCGGTGATTCCTGAAAAAATACTGGCCACCCCTGTGGGCGAATTCGCCGCCAGTTCATGGCTGTGGCTCACGCCAATTTCTGCGGATGTCGCGTCTTATTCACCTGCCTTGTTGTTGTTGGGTATCGTGGTGGTTGGTTTTTTAGGCTGGCTGTTGTTGCGCTTGAAAAAACCGTGTGTGCGCCGTGCCGACACATGGGATTGTGGTTTTGGCGGTGGCACAGCGCGGATGCAATACACGGCCACTTCATTTGCCATGCCGATTCGTCACATTTTAAGCCCTGTTTGGCACAGCTCTGAAACCATTGATGAACAACGCGATGATTTGCGCCCTGTTTCAATTAAACATGAATTGCATATTGCTGACCGTTCATGGCCTGTGTTGTATTTGCCCATTTTGCATTATGTGCAATGGGTGGCGCGCCGTATTGGCGTGGTTCAAACGGGCAATATTCGGGTGTATTTGATGTATTCGTTTTTCACCTTGCTTGCCATTTTGTGGATTGTCACTTAAGGATTTCTCAATGGATTGGTTGTTGGCTCTGTTACAAACGGCGTTGTTTGTCTTTGGCGCGCCTTTATTGTTGGGTTGGATAAAACGGCTCAAAGCTTTGTCGCAAAACCGACAACCCGCGCCTGTGTGGCAACCGTATCGGGATTTGCGCCGCTTATTCCATAAAGAAGTGGTGATTGCGCATCATGCGTCGTGGTTGTTTCGGATTACGCCGTATATTGTCTTTGGTGCGGTGGTTTTGGTTGCCAGTGTCGTGCCGCTGTTGGTCACGTCATTGCCCACGGCGGCAATCGCAGATGTGATTGTATTGGTTGGCTTTTTTGCATTGGGGCGGTTTTTTTTGGCCTTGGCAGGCATGGACATCGGCACGGCGTTTGGTGGCATGGGCGCGTCCAGAGAAATGACCATCGCTTCAATGGCTGAACCTGCGATGTTGATGGCGGTGTTTACTTTGGCCATGACCGCATCAACCACCAATTTATCGACTGCAATGTTGACCATTTTGCATGAAGGCTTGGTGCTGCGCCCGTCGTTTATTTTCGCCGCTTTGGGTTTGATGATGGTCGCAGTGGCGGAAACAGGACGTATTCCCGTCGATAATCCCGCCACTCATTTGGAATTGACCATGGTGCATGAAGCGATGATTTTGGAATACAGTGGCCGTTATTTGGCGTTGATTGAGTGGGCGGCGCAAATCAAACTGATGGTTTATGGCGTGTTGGTGTTGAATTTGTTTTTTCCTTGGGGCATTGCCACAGAAACCACCACAAACGCCTTGTTGATTGGCTCGGTGGTGATTCTCGCTAAATTGATGTTGTTGGCGTTGATTTTGGTTGTTTCCGAAACCGTCGTGGCCAAGATGCGCTTGTTTCGCATTCCACAGTATTTGAGTTTTGCCTTTTTGCTCTGCTTGCTGGGCGCATTAAGTCATGTGATTTTGGAAGCCGGTTACATTATTTGAGTCATTTTTTATGTTGAGCCATTTGAGTCTTTATGAACAAGCCATTTTCGTGCTGGCTGCGTTGTTGCTTTATACCTGTTTTTCTTTGTTGGCGCACACCCGTTTATTGGATTTAATCCGCGCTTTTGCATGGCAAGGTGTGTTATTGGCCGCCACTTGTGCGCTGGTGGCGTGGGTGTTGGAGCAACCTCACTTGTACATTTCTGCTATTTTAACCTTGTCGCTCAAGGGGTTTCTAATTCCATTTGCGCTACACCGTTTGGTGATTAAGCTTAAATTACAACATACGGTGGAAAAAGTCAGCTCGCCCACGACAGTGCTGTTGAGCGGGGTGGGTTTGGTGATTTTCAGCTATTACGTCGCGTTGCCGATTGAACAGTTGTCCACTGAAATCACCCGCAACGTGATTGCCATCAGCTTGGCCATGGTGTTGCTCGGCATGTTGTTGTTGATTTCCCGCAGTCAAGCTGTCAGCCAAGTGGTGGGCTTTATGGCGGTGGAAAATGGGTTGTTCTTTGCCGCCGTGGTGTCCACTTATGGTATGCCCATGGTGGTTGAGTTGGGTGTGGCGTTTGATGTGTTGGTCGCCATGGTGTTGTTTGGCGTGTTTTTCTTCCAAATTAAAGACAATTTGGATTCTTTGGACGTTGACCAAATGAACCGCTTATCGGAAGTTGATGAATGAATGACTTAACTTGGGTATTGGGCTTGCCGTTATTCGGCACGTTGCTGTTGGCTTTGCTTCGTAACCACCGCGTTGCAGGCTGGCTTAATGTCATCATTTCAGCCATGACGCTGTTGGCCAGTTTTTTATTGGCCTTGACCGTATTGGACCAGAACCGTTTATTTTTCTTCAATAACCTGTTCTTTTTGGACGCTTTTAATGTCTATCTCACTGTTTTAACTGCATTTGTTGGCACTACCACCGCTGTTTTTTCTCGACCTTATATGGCGCATGAAGTTGAAATCGGTCGAGTTGGCATGCGAAGGATGCGCATTTATCATTCAATGTATCAATTCTTTTTGTTTGCCATGTTGTTGGCGTTGACCAGCAATAATTTAGGTTTGTTGTGGGTGGCGATGGAAGCGGCCACTTTAGCCACCGTGCTGTTGGTCAGTTTGTACCGCACGCCTGAATCCATTGAAGCGGCATGGAAATATTTTATTTTATGCGGCGTGGGCATTGCGCAAGCCTTGTTTGGCACGGTGTTGCTTTATTTTGCCGCTTTCCATGTGATTCCTGTCAGCCATAACGCGCTGTTGTGGAGCGAATTACAGCAATATGCAGGTCAGCTTAACCCAACTGTCACCAGCTTGGCTTTTGTGTTTTTATTGATTGGTTATGGCACTAAAGTGGGTTTGGCTCCGTTGCACAACTGGTTGCCCGATGCCCATTCAGAAGGCCCAACACCGATGTCAGCCGTGTTGTCAGGTTTGTTGCTCAACGTCGCTTTGTATGCGCTGATTCGGGTTAAAATCATCGTTGATGGATCATTGGAAACCAACATTGCGGGCTATTTGATGATGTTTTTTGGCTTGTTGTCGTTTGTCATGGCCAGCTTCTTTTTGCATTCGCGCCGCAACATCAAACGGATGTTCAGTTATTCGTCCATCGAACACATGGGATTGATGACATTTGGTTTTGGAATGGGGACACCGCTGGCGGTGTTTGCCGCCTTGTTGCACATGACGGTGCATTCTTTGACCAAATCAGCCATTTTCGTCACCGTTGGCCACGCTTGTCAAATTGCAGGCACGCAATCTATTGAACATATTCGCGGTTTAATTAAAACCCAACCCAGCGTTGGTTGGGGCTTGTTGATTGGCACCGCCGCAATTGCGGGTTTTCCACCTTTTGGGGTTTTCACCAGTGAATTTTTATTGCTGACGGCCACCATCAACACATGGCCATGGTTGAGCGTGATTTTACTCACCAGTTTGGCCGTGGCCTTTGCGGGCTTGTTTCGCAATATTCAACCGATGGTGTTCGGTGAACAACCTGCGCAACAAGTGGCCGTTCAAGCCAATATGTTGCCCGTGGTGATTCATTTATTGCTGGTTTTAAGCTTGGGGCTGGTGATTCCAGAATTTCTGGCCAACTGGTTTAATCAGGTCACTCTATTGATCACTGGGAGCGGCTTATTATGAACCGTTTTGATTGGTTATCTGAATTATTGGCACGGTTTCAAGACGAACACATTTTATTATACAAAGGTTCAGCCGTCGTGTTGGCACCCGCTCATACCTTAAATGTCGATAGCGAAGATTGGGCAAGCTGTGCTGCACAAACAAAAAAATACCGCTGTCGCTTCAGCGCGCTGTGGGCGCAACAATTGGATGATGAATTACAGCTCAACGCCTGTTATGAAAAACAAGGCGATTATTTGGTGTTGCGCACCAAAATCCCCTTGGACAAACCGTTGATTCACTCCATCACGCCCCATTATGCCAATGCTGACCGTCCTGAACGCCATTGCCATGACATGTTTGGCATTGAATTTAAAAAACAACCCGACAACCGCCGCTGGTCGCGGCACAAAGCGTGGCAAGCCAATCAATACCCGTTGCGCAAAGATTTCCCCGTTGCAGGGTTCAACACAGGCCTAACGCCGCCTGACAACGATTATCCGTTTTTAAGTGTGCAAGGCAGTGGCGTGTATGAAATTCCTGTGGGTCCTGTTCACGCCGGCATCATTGAGCCGGGGCATTTTCGTTTTCAAGCCGTCGGCGAAATGGTGTTAAATTTAGAACAACATCTGGGCTATGTGCATAAAGGCATTGAAAAAATTGCCGAAGGCCGCGATGCGCACCGTGTGGTGAAACTGGCGGCGCGGGTGTCGGGCGACAGTTGTGTCAGCCATGCGTGGGCAAGCTGTTTAGCCATGGAAAAAGCGGCTCTGTGTCAAGTGCCGCCGCGTGCTGTGTGGTTGCGCGCACTGATGGCTGAACGCGAACGGGTGGCCAACCATTTAGGCGACATTGGCGCGATCGCCAATGACGTGGCTTTTGGTTTTTTCTTTTACCAATTTGGCCGCTTGCGTGAAACATGGCAACGCTTGAGCCAAGCTTTATTTGGCCATCGCTTGATGATGGATTGCCTTGTGCTGGGCGGTGTAACCCAAGACATCAATCAGCAACAGATTGATGAAATTTTGCGTCAAATCAAAATGTTACGCAAAGAATGGCGCGAATTAAAAACGGTTTTCAATGAAAACACCTCGCTGGAAGACCGCTTGGAAACCACAGGCATTTTAAGCCCCGATTACGCGCAACGGCTGGGTTGTGTCGGTTATGTCGGTCGTGCCAGCGGCCAAGATTTTGATGTTCGCCGCGATTTAGCCTATGCCCCCTATAACAAATTGCAAGTTAAATCACCGTGTTATAATCGTGGTGATGTTGCGGCGCGTACTTTGGTGCGTTTGAATGAAATTCAATCTTCTTTGGATTTAATTGAACAAATTTGCCAAAACCTGCCCACGGGTGAAATTCAAACCCCATGGCAAACCCCCAAAGCAGGTGCAGAAGGTTTGGGTTTTATTGATGGTTGGCGCGGTGAGATCGTGGTGTATGTCCGTTTTGCTGAAGACAATAAAATTGACCGCTTCTTTCCGCGTGACCCCAGTTGGCTGACATGGCCCGCATTGGAGCATTTAATTCGCGGCAACATCGTGCCAGATTTTCCTGTGTGCAACAAATCGGTCAACGGCTCTTATTCGGGACATGATCTATAATGCTGAAAATATTAACTAAAGTCATCAAAACAGGTGTTGTGACTGAAAAATTTGAACGCAATGCAGATTTAGAGCGTTTTGGCATAGAAATCAAAACCTTGGTGGATAAACAGTTTGCGGGCAGTCTATCCATTCGGGCGGTGGATGTCGGTTCTTGCAACGGTTGTGAACTGGAAATTCACGCACTCAACAACCCCTATTACAACATTGAACGCTTTGGCGTGCATTTTGTCGCATCACCGCGCCATGCCGATGCCTTGTTGGTTACAGGCGTGGTGTCGCGCCACATGGAAACCGCGCTGTTGCGCGTCTATGAAGCCACACCCGCGCCTAAATTCATCATTGCCATGGGAGATTGTGCCGTCAACGGCGGTGAATTTGGCGTATCTTATGCCAGTTGCGGCGCAGTTGGCAATGTCATCAACGTCGATGTGGCGATTCCCCGTTGTCCACCCCCCCCGCTGGCCGTGATGCAGGCCATTTTACAGTTTTTAAAAACATAAGAAAAAACGGCACGTTACCGTGCCGTTGGCCACAAGCGGCGGTTATTTATTGGCAATCGCTTCCAGTTGTTTGGCTTTGATGATTTGGCCATCCAAAGCCGCTTCTTTGGCGGATTTGCCATAAGCCACGCTCATTAATGTGGAATAATAGACCACGGGCATGTTGAATTTGGTGCCATATTTTTTGTTGATTTGGTCTTGGTAGACTTCAACGTTCATTTGGCACACGGGGCAGGGGGTGACAATCATGTCGGCATCGCTGTCATAAGCAGACGTGATGATGTCTTTGATCATCGCTTGAGATTTTTCAGGCTCAGAAAATGCCAGCGCGCCGCCACAACATTGGACTTTTTTGTCGTAGTTTTTGATAGGCTCTGCGCCCATGGTTTCGACCAGTTTATCCAGATACAGGGGGTTTTCAAACGATTCGCCCGCAATGCCAAAAGGGCGGTTGGTTTGGCAACCGACATAGCCCGCGATTTTGATGCCTTCCAGTGGTTTGACCACTTTTTTACCCAAAGCTTGGTAGCCAAAATCTTCAATCAACACTTCAACCATGTGGCGCACAGGTTTGTTGTTTTTGATTTTGAGGTTGGCAGCATCCAGCACTTGTACCACTTCTTGTTTGATCTGTGGGTCATGGTCGATGCGCTCGGAGGCTTCTTTGGTGGCCAGCCAGCACGCGGCACAAGTGGCAACGATGTCTTGATTGGGGTGCGCTTGTTCCGATAACGCGATATTGCGCGCTGACAAGCTGATGCGCGGTAATTTGCCCCCGCCTGCATAGCCTATGGAGGCGGCACAGCAGTTCCAATCAGGAATGTGGTTGAGTTTAATCTCTAAAGCATCGCACATCGCATTGGCGGACTTAAGATAATTAGACGAGGATGCGCCTTTTTGTGAGGAGCAACCGGGATAAAAGGAATATTCTTTTTTAGCCATTGTTTTGTACTCTCATGAATTTATTGATGTTATGCTGGGGTTGCCTTGGCTTCCCCAGCAGACAATGACCAGATTATTTAATTCTGGTTGCCTCAATTTCTTCGGCTTTTTGCAACATGGCATGAAAACCTGAAGTGTCTTTGACACTGTGGCCACCAAAGATTTCCATCACATTCATGCGCCCCGTTTTGATCATGTTGAGGCCAAGGCTTTGCATTTTGATGCTGGTTTTGATGCCTTCAACAAAACCGTTCATGAAATACAAGCCTAAACCCAAGGTCAGTTCGTTGATTCGCCCGCGTTTGCTCAAATTGTTCCAAAACAATTGGGCGAATTTAGCGGTGGGTTGGTTGGCTGGCACTAAACCCAAACGTTTGGCATAATGCGCTAAACCGTGCATGATGTGGGTGATGGGCACTTCACGCGGACAGCGAACGATACAGTTGTAGCAGGAAGTACACATCCACATGGCATCAGAACTTAACACCTCGTCGCGTTTGCCTGCACGAATCATCATGAAGATTTTTTGTGGCGTGTGTTCCCATGCGTTGCCCAGCGGACAAGAACCCGCGCAGACTCCACATTGCATACACATTTTCACCCATTCGCCTTCTTCGACGTTGGCCTCAACTTCCTTGAGGAAGTCATTGCGGTATTTTGCAGTATTGCTCATTCTTTTCTCCTCTTAGAATTTGAATGGACTCATGCCACATCTCAAAACAGTGGCGGCCATGTCATTGATCAACTGTGGCACACGGTGCATGTCGGTGATTGCGACTTCATAAGTGGCCACCCGTGCAGGCTCTAAATTCAACGTGGTCAATGTGTCGTCAATTTTGCTCATGCGAATATGCGCCAATTCCGAGCCTTTGACAAAGTGACATTGGTAATCATCGCCTTTTTTACAGCCCATCAAAATGATGCCGTCATAACCGCTGTTGAGTGCATCGGTAATCCAAATAGTGTTCACCGAACCCAAACAGCGCACAGGGATAATGCGCACAAACGCGCTGTATTGTTCGCGGTTCATGCCTGCCATGTCCAATGCGGGATAGGCATCGTTTTCACAGGCCAACACCAAAATCCGTGGTTTTTCTGAATATTCATCAGGCATGTCCACCGCTTTGATTTGTTGGCCTACCGAATCAATCGAATAGTTGGCAAAGGAAATCACCCGCACAGGACACGCGCCCATACAAGTGCCACAACGGCGGCAACGGCTTTCGTTAAATTGTGGATAGCCTTGCTCGTCTTCGTTGATTGCGCCAAACGGACATTCCACAGTACAGCGTTTGCATTGGGTGCAACCTTCTTTGCGAAAACGAGGAAAACTCAAATCACCCACCCGTGGATGGGCGGCTAGACCTTTGGATGAGTTTTCAATCACTTGAATGGCTTTCATCGCCGCGCCGCAGGCATCATCTTGCGCTTGCAACATGTCCATGGGACGGCGCACAGGCCCTGCGGTGTAAATGCCCGTTCGGCGGGTTTCGTAAGGGAAGCAGATGAAATGCGAATCAGTGAAACCTGTGACCAATTGCGGCAGATCCAAACCTTGGCGATAATCCAAGTTCAATACCGATTCTTGAATCACGGGGGCAACAGCACCCGATTTTTCATCGTTTGAGCAATCTTTGCAGTTTTCATCTAATTTTGCAGGCGTGGCTTCGATGTCCACGCCTGAATTGGGCATCATGCCTGTGGCCAAGACCACCAAATCGGTGTCCATGTCCACGTCTTCATTTAAGATTAAGTCTTTGAATTTTACCGTTAAATTGCCGTCGTTGATGGTGACCGTGCGGGCTTCGCCTTTGGTGAACGTGATGCCTTGTTGTTGGCCGTTGCGATAAAAATCTTCGCCGCCTGCCCCCGGGGTACGCAAGTCGGTGTAGACCACCATCGCATCGGTGTCGGGGTTGGCTTGTTTGAAGTACATCGCCTGTTTGATGCTGGTGGAACAACAATGCCCCGAGCAATAGGACAAATGTCCTTGTTTTTCACTGCGTTGGCCTGCGCATTGGATGAACACCACCGATTTAACTTCTTTGCCATCGGACGGGCGTTTGATCGGCGCGCCGTTGGCGGCTTGAGCCAAGGCTTCTAAGCCCAATTGATCGACCACATCGGGGGTTTTGCCAAAGCTGAATTCAGGCAATTTTCTGGCATCATAGGGTTTGAAACCGCTGGCTTGGATAATCGCGCCAAATTGTTCGGTAAAGGTTGCGCCGCTTTCAATGCGGATGTCAGCGGCAAAACGCCCCGGCGCGCCTGAGGTTTTGTTTAAGGTGGCGTTTAAATGAACGGTGATACGGTCGTTGCTGTTGACTTGGGCGATTAAATCGGCTACGCCGCTGTCAGCGGGGGTGGAATAGGGCGCGCTTTGTGGAATGCTTTTATACAGTTTGGCCGCCATACCACCCAACGCGCCTGTTTTTTCGACCAAAATGGCGTTGTAGCCTGCTTTGGCGGTTTCTAAAGCGGCGGTCATGCCTGTGACCCCACCACCAACCACCATCACAGTTCGGTTCAAACCTTGTTCGTTGCTGGATTCGGGAATATCGACAAACTTGGCTTCGGCACAGGCCATGCGGATGTAATCGTCGGCCATTTCTTGGGTGGTTTCACGGTTGTCTTCATCATCGGGACGCACCCAAATCACGCCTTCGCGCAAGTTGGCGCGCATTAACGCGATGTTTTGAAAATTAAACGCATCGGTTTTGGCGCGACGTGAACACGCGCCCAACACCACATGGGTCACGCCTTCGTTATCGATGTCGTTTTGAATCATTTGCACGCCGTTCGCGTTGCATAAAAATTCGTGTTGTTTGGCAATCGCGGCTTTACCTTCGCTTTTGGCGATTTTCGCTAATTGCGCCGTGTCTAACCGTTCACCCAAACCGCATCCTTGACAAATATACGCGGCAATCTTTTTATCAGCCATGGTTTAGCCCTCCGCACCCGCTACTTGATTAATCACTTGAATTGCCCGCAAACTGCTGGCCGTTGCATTTTGTACTGCGCGGTTGACATCCAACGCATCAGATGCGCAACCTGCGGCAAACATCCCGCCATTGTGGGGGTTTTGCTCAATAAAGCCGTTGTCATTGACCACAATATCAATGCCCAAACTTTTGAAATCGACGCTGGGTTGCATACCCACCGCCAACACCACCAAATCATATTCATCGGCATAACGGTGATAGCCTTCGGTGTTCACGCCGCGTAAAATTGGATTGTTATTTTCTTTGTTTTCAATAACATTGGCCACTTTGGATTTAATGAATTTGATGTTGTCATCTTTCATCACTTTTTGATAAAAGTTTTCAAAACGGTCAATGGCGCGGATGTCAATGTAATACACCGTGGCACGGCCTGCATCGCCAAATTGTTCGCGCAGATAAGTGGTTTGTTTTAAAGTTGCCATACAGCAAATGCGCGAGCAATGTTTTAAATAGTTTCTATCGCGTGAGCCTGCGCATTGAATAAAGGCCACATTTTTCGCTTCTTGGCCATCGGATGGGCGCACCAATCTGCCGCCCGTTGGACCCATGGGGTCCATCATCCGTTCCATTTCCACGCTGGTGATCACGTTGGCAAAACGGTCGTGGCCATAAGGTTGAATTTTGTCGGCATCAAAGGGTTGCCAACCTGTTGCCCAAATAATGGAGCCGATTTGCAAATCCATTTCTTCGGTTTGCATGTCCAAATCAATCGCACCACAGTGGCAAGCGGCTTGGGCTTTGTCCGCATCGGCTGTGCCGATGATCTTGGGATCCAACACATAACGTTGAGGATAAGCCATAAAAAACGGCAAATACGCGCCTTTGCGGTTGTTTAAACCGTAATTGTATTCATTGGGAAATTCTGCTGTCACGGCATCAGCACAGGCACCACAGGCGGTGCAATTGCTGTTGACATAACGGGGAGATAACTTGACTTTGACTTGATAATTGCCTGTAGTGCCACTCACTTGGGTCACTTCAGCCAAAGTCAGCACACGCACATTGGGATTGGCTTTGATGCGACGCAGGTTGATTTCCATGCCACAAGTGGGCATACATAATTTGGGGAAATATTTATACAGTTGGGATACACGACCGCCAAGTGATGGATTTTTTTCTAATAAAATCACTTGCTTACCGCATTCGGCAGCTTCTAGCGCAGCAGTCATGCCACTGATTCCCCCCCCCACGACCAGAATGGTCTGGTTGGTTGCGACGACCTCTGTCATTGTGGTTCCTCCACAGAAATTTCACAGGTAAATGGGCAGGAAGCTAACTTAAATCAGTCACTTAAGCTGAGTTTCCATTAAAGATCAAAAAACAACGGCATAGGATACGCTGTTCGCCATTTTTTTTCCACTAAAGAACACTAAACCCCGTATAAAAAAGGCTGGTTTCTAATCGCTTGGCTCACCCACAATGCGCACTTCAGGGCGCAATCGCACGCCGTGCTGTCGTTCAACGGTGTCGATGATCAAGGCCATCAACGCTTCAACCTCACAGGCACGCGCTTGTCCGCCATTGATGATGAAATTGGCGTGTTTGGGCGAGACATAAGCATCGCCGATGCGACGGCCTTTTAAGCCACAACTTTCAATCAGTTGCGCGGCATAACGGGGTGTGGTTTGGCCATTGTGTACCCAAGGCGGCGGGTTTTGAAACACCGAACCACAACTGGGCAAACCCAACGGTTGGCTGGCTTTACGCTGGGTCAATAAGGTTTTGATATTGATGGGCGCATGGGTTTGCGGCAGGCTTAAATGGGCGGCAACAAAATATTCCCCCAAAAACAAGGGCTTAACAGAACGGTAGCCTATGACAAAATCACAGGGCAAACGGTGATGCAGTTGGCCAAAACGGTCAATGGTTTCAACGCTTTGCACCAACGGCCAAATTTCACCGCCAAATGCGCCCGCATTCATCGCCAATGCACCGCCCAAAGTGCCGGGGATGCCGATTAAAAATTCAGCGGCTGAAAAACCCTGTTGCTTTGTCAAACGCGCCACTTTGGCACAAGCCACACCCGCTTCCATGCGCCAATGGTTTTTGTTTTGTTGTTCAATGGTTTGCAAACCGCCGTAAGTTAAAATCACTGTACCGCGCCAACCACCGTCACGAATCAACACATTGCTGCCCAAGCCAAGAAAAAACAGGGGTTCAGAGGCAGGCAATTGACCCAAGAAAGCACGTAAATCGGCCAAATCAGCGGGAACAAAAAAATTATCGGCTGTGCCACCAATACGCCATGAAGTGTGTTGGGCCAATGGCACATGGGTTCGCAGTTGGCCGCGAATTTGGGGGTGCATCATAGGGAATGGTTTGGAGATGGTGGGCCGTCCGCGACTCGAACGCGGGACCAATGGATTAAAAGTCCAGTGCTCTACCAACTGAGCTAACGGCCCATCTTTAGTGTGGTGGTGGCCAGAGGTGGAATTGAACCACCGACACGAGGATTTTCAGTCCTCTGCTCTACCGACTGAGCTATCTGGCCGAATCGCTAGAGGGCGCATATTAAACCTTTCCCCCAAAAGCTGTCAATAAAATTTTTGTTTTATGCGCCAGAATAAATTAATTATTGAATAAGCTGGCTTAATAATTTAGCATCAACCCTGTTTATCGCTTTGAATTGATTGGATAAAACATGGCAAGGCACGTTTGGATCACCCAAGTGGTCAACCACCAAATCAGCCGCAGAAAAATCTTCTTGGGCGGTATAGGCGTTGGTGGTGATGACGGTGGTCAAACCCGCCGCTTTGGCCGCTTTTAAGCCGTTGGCTGAATCTTCCAGTGCAATGCAGTCTTGGGGCGACAAGTTAAGTTGTTGTAATACATAAAAATAAACATCGGGCGCGGGCTTTTTAATCGGGGCTTGTTCGGCTGCGCCGATGACTTCAAACCAGTTCAACACGTCCAAGCCCACAGTGTGTTCAAACAGTGCGGTGATGTTGCGGGTGGTGGTGGTGGTGGCAATCGCCAAACGAAGGCCTTTGGCGTGTAACTCATTGATTAACCGTTCAATTCCCGTGCGTAACGGGATGTGACCTTGTGCCATCATGTCGGTGTACAAGCGGGTTTTGGTTTGATGAATATTGCTCAAAAAATCGCTCAATTCGGTTTCATTCATGCCATCGGTGGCCTTGCCCGCCAACTCGGGGTATTGTTGGATAAAATAATGCATCCGCTCTTGGCCACCTGTGACTTTGAGCAAATCGCCGTATAATTCAACCGACCAATGCCAATTTAAATTAAATGCTTGAAAAGCTTGGTTAAATGCAGGACGGTGGCCATCGCGCTCGGTGTCGGCCAATGTGCCATCTACATCAAAAATCACCGCTTTCATCATGTGTTATCCTTTAATTCCTCTGTATGTTTTTGTTTAGATTTGGGTTTTTTGTTGCGCCGTTTGTCTTTTTTGGGGTCTTTGCCGTTTTGCAAATGCAACAATTCTTTCAGCCGTCGTTGTACTTTGCCGTTGACGGTGTTTTTCGGATAATGTTGTTTGTCATTCAATTCGCCGGCAGGGCAATCGGTCAACAAACGGATGGCTTCATCTACAGTATGCACGGCATACACATGAAACAAGCCCTGCACCACGGCATCCACCACGGTTTGTTCCAGCATCAGATGTTTGACGTTGCTGGCAGGAATCAAAACACCGTGTTCGCCCGTCAAACCGCGTTGCTGGCAAACGGCAAAAAAGCCTTCAATTTTTTCATTCACGCCGCCGATGGCTTGCACATGGCCTTTTTGGTCGATAGACCCTGTGATGGCCAAGCTTTGTTTGATGGCCAAACCGCTGAGCGATGACAACAGTGCGCACAATTCGGCCAATGACGCGCTGTCACCGTCCACGCCTGCATAGCTTTGTTCAAACACCAAGCTGGCCGATAACGACAATGCCCGATTGCGCGCATAACGTTCAGCCAAAAAACTGGATAAAATCATCATGCCCTTGGTGTGTAAATTGCCACCCAGATTAGATTCTTTTTCAATATCAATCACATCACCATAACCCAAGCGGGTCACTGCGGTGATGCGCGAGGGTTGGCCAAAGCTGTAATAACCCAGTTGAATCACCGACAAGGCGTTGATTTGGCCGATCACCGTGCCTTGGGTTTGAATCAGCACGTCACCGCGTTGAATGTCTTCATAAATTTCATGTTGTAAACGGTTGTGACGGTGGCGTTGCGCGCTGATCGCTTGTTGGATGTGGTCAGCGGTGATGATGGCCTGGTTTTGTTGTTGGGTAAAATGATGGGCTTCGTGCAATAAATCTAAAATACGGCTCATGTGGGTGGTCAGTTTTTCGCTGTCGTCTACCAAACGTGCGGCATGGTCAATCACGGCGGCCACCGCAGGGCGGTCTAAGCTTGCCAGACGGTGTTTTTTGAGCAAAGTGGCGATTAATTGGGCATAAAGCTGGTGATTTTCAGGGTTGCGTGCCATGCTGTGGTCAAAATCGGCGACCACTTTAAAAAGTTCAACAAAATCCTCATCATATTCTTGCAACATGTAATAAAGATAGGCATCGCCCAATAAAATGATTTTGACATCCAATGGAATCGGTTGCGGCTCTAATGACACGGTGTTGACCAAGGTTAAGGCTTCTTCCAGCGATTCAATTTGAATTTCTTTGGCATACAATGCGCGTTTCAGCCCTTCCCACGCATAAGGTTGATCCAGCAAACGGCGGGCATCGATGATAAGATAACCGCCATTGGCACAATGCAAACCCCCTGCTTTAATCAAAGTGAAGTCGGTGGTCAGCGCGCCCATTTGTGCCACATATTCGGTTTTGCCCACTAAATTGGCATAAGTGGGGTGGTTGAGATAAATAATCGGCACGGCCTTGGTTTGGCTGTTGTCTACGACCAGATTGACTTGGTAGCGGCGCAATGCGGGTATGCCTTCGTTCGTTGGCTCTAAAAAGCTGTCACGCTCTTGTGGCAGAAAATCGTCAATGTTGTCCAGTGCATTTTGTTTGAGCGCATTTAAATACGCTACCACAGTTTCAAGGTCTTGATAGCGGTGAATTAATTTATCCACCAATGGCGTGATGGCGTGCTTGCTCAGTTCATCCGTCAATTGTTTGGTTTTTTCACGGCTTTCATTCAGCCATTCGGGGGCTTGTTGCCAATCGTGTTGCAGTTCTTCTTGCAAATTGTCGATTAAGGTTTCGGTTTTTTCCCGTTCTTTTTCGGGTAGTTTTTGAAACTCTTCGGTGCTTAAAATTTTGCCATTGCGAATCGGTGACAAGGAAAAACCGTTGTTGGTGGTACTCAGTTCAATGGATTGTTTGCGCGCTTTTTTACGCAGGGCTTTGATGATTTTTTTTTCCTGCGCTTTGGCTTTTTGTTCAATCTGTTGCAAACGGCTTTTGTATTCTTCGCTGTCGAAAATGGCGGGAATTTTTTGGCTTAAGTCTTTGATTAATTTAGCCATGTCTTCTTTCAATTGCATACCCAAACCCGCTTTGAGTGGTAAAGCAATCGGTTTGTTGGGCAAATGAAAATTGTAAACATAACACCAATCGACCAATTTATGATTGGTTTGGGTTTTGCTGTATTGGTCCAAATATTGATGAACACTGCTGCGTTTGCCCATGCCAGCCGCACCCATGATATAGAGATTATAGCCTTCAGCACGGACACCAATGCCAAAATGGATGGCCTCTAAGGCGCGTTTTTGGCCAATAATCTCATCCAAGACTTGAACAGTGTCTGTGCTGGTGAAGTCAAATTGATTGGGGTCTGCATTTAAGCGCAAGGCTTGAGGGGGTAAAGGCGCAATGCCATTCATAGAGTTTCCTTACTTGCTTTACAATAGCCGTGGTCAGAC
>DYSU01000035.1:0-17520 GCA_020726335.1 Thiomargarita sp.
AGCAGGGAAAACTCGAAGCCAGAAAAATGCTTGCAAACCGCGCAGAATCCCACACGTCAGTTGGGATGACGGTCGCTTTTTTGTTTTGGGGCAATCACCGCTTTGTTGCCTGAAAAATGCAAAACATGGACTTGGTCGCCGTCGTTTAGTTCAAACGCTTGGTTGGCAAATTCGTATTGCCACATCGTGCCTTTGAATTTGATTGACCCGTGGTAAACCACGCCGATGCCGCCGTCGGCTTGCAAAAATTCGTCTTTGACTTCTTTGCCTGTAAAGAAAAGTTGCAATTTTTTGCGCAATAACAGCATTAAAATCAAACCGATACCGCTGGCCAGCGCGATTTGTACATAGACATCGTGGATGGGATAAACCCAGTGAACAAGCGCGACCGCGATAAAACCGATGCCCACCCAAATCAGGGCAAAACTCAAGGTAAAAATCTCGGCAATCAACAGGCCGATGCCGATGGCCAACAGCAGTAACGCGCTCATGTTTCTTTCCTTAAGTTATTGATAATACGCAAAGTTAAGTGGGCATTGTTCAAGGTATAAAAATGCAAGCCCGCCGCGCCGCCATCCAACAAACGTCGGCACATTTGGCTGACAAATTCCACCCCAAAATCTTGCAAACAGGCTTTGTCATCTTCGGCAAAATCAGCCAACCGCCGTTGTAGCCAGCGCGGAATTTCTGCGCCACACGCCTGAGAGAAACGCGCCAATTGTGCATAATTGCTGATGGGCATGATGCCTGCGATGATGGGAATGTTGATGCCAACACATTGACAACGTTCGATAAAATTAAAATAAGCGTCTGGATTGTAAAAATATTGGGTAATCGCGCTGTTTGCGCCTGCATCGACTTTTTGTTTAAAAAACAACAAGTCACGCTGCGCTGATGGGGCTTCAGGATGGACTTCAGGATATGCGGCCACATCAATGGTAAAATAGTCGCCCGTTTGTTCTCGAATAAAACGAACCAATTCATTGGCATGGTTGAAATCGCCCGCATCCCAACGCCCGACACCTGAGGGTTGGTCACCGCGCAAGGCGACAATGCGTTTAATGTTATGCTGTTGATAATCTTGTAATAATTGTTGTAAACCAGCTTTGCTGGCGGCCATGCAAGATAAATGGGGCGCAACCGCAATGCCGGTTTGTTGTTGTAATTTAACAACAGTTTCAAAGGTTTTTTCTTTGGTTGAGCCGCCCGCGCCAAAAGTCACAGAAAAATAATGCGGTTTGAGGCTTTTAAGTTGTTGTACCGCTTGGTTTAAGTTTTGTTCGGCTTGTTCGGTACGCGGTGGAAAAAATTCATAACTGAAATTAAGTGCTGTATTCATCGTGTTTGGTCTTGATTTTTGTTCTCTAAGGTTTAAATTTGCGGCTAATAATACCATGTATGGGATTTTTCCATGTTAAAATGTTGCGCCAATTTTAAGTGAGGTTACACAATGCCGATTTATGAATATGTTTGTCATGCGTGCGGTCATATGGAGGTGTTGCAAAAAGTGACTGTTCAAACAGATACCCCCTTGATCATTGCAGGCGTGGCTTACCAGTCACGCTTGTTGGTCGGCACGGGCAAATACAAAGACTTAAATGAAACCGCCGCCGCCATTGAAGCCAGCGGCGCGCAAATCGTCACCGTGGCAATTCGACGCACCAACATCGGTCAAAACGCCGATGAACCCAATTTATTGAATGTGATTTCCCCCGATAAATACACGATTTTGCCCAACACGGCAGGCTGTTATACCGCTGAAGATGCGGTGCGCACTTGTCGTTTGGCGCGTGAATTGTTGGACGGCCATGATTTGGTCAAATTGGAGGTGTTGGGCGATGAAAAAACCCTGTTCCCCGACATCACCGCCACTTTGACAGCGGCCGAGATTTTAATCAAAGAGGGTTTTAAAGTCATGGTCTATACCAACGATGACCCGATCATCGCCAAACGGCTGGAAAACATGGGCTGTGTCGCTGTCATGCCCTTGGCCGCGCCGATTGGTTCAGGTTTGGGCATTCGCAATCCATTGAACATCGCCACCATTGTGGAAAATGCCCGCGTGCCGATTTTGGTTGATGCGGGCGTGGGTACGGCTTCTGATGCGGCGATTGCCATGGAGCTGGGTTGTGACGGGGTGTTGATGAACACCGCGATTGCGGCGGCTAAAAACCCTGTGTTGATGGCCAGCGCGATGCGCAAAGGCATTGAAGCAGGCCGTGAATCTTATTTGGCAGGGCGTATGCCGCGCAAACGTTTTGCCAGTGCATCTTCCCCCATCGATGGGTTGTTTTTATAAATGTTACCTGTGATTGCGATTATTGGCCGTGCCAATGTTGGAAAATCCACATTATTCAATGCCTTAACCCAAAGGCGCGATGCGCTGGTGGCCGATGAGGCGGGTTTAACCCGTGACCGCCGTTTTGGCGCGGGCAAAGTCGGTGCTTGCCCTTATGTGTTGGTTGACACGGGCGGCATGGGCGACGACAGCCAAGCGATTGGCCCACTCATCACCCAACAAGCGTTGCGGGCGGTGGAACAAGCCAATGCGGTGTTGTTTCTGGTCGATGCTCGTGCAGGCGCGAATGCGCTGGATGAAGCCTTGATCACCGATTTACGGCGGTTTAACACCCCGATTCATTTGGTCATCAACAAGGCGGAGGGCTTTAATATCAGCAAAACACAGGCTGAATTTCATCATTTGGGTTTGGGTGATGGCTGGGTGATTTCCGCCGCCCATCGCCAAGGCTTGTATCCCTTGATGGATGACGTGTTGCACCCTTTTTTGTCTCAAGTGGCTGAAGATGCAAGCAAAATTAAACAAGCCGAGCAAGGCATCCGCGTGGCCATCATTGGCCGCCCCAATGTCGGTAAATCAACCTTGATCAATCGGATGTTGGGCGAAGAACGCCAGTTGACGTTTGACATGCCCGGCACCACCCGCGACAGCATCGCCATTCCATTTGAACGCGATGGCCAAGCCTATACCTTGGTGGATACCGCTGGGGTACGCCGCCGCAGTAAAGTGACGCAAACCATTGAAAAATTCAGCGTTATCAAAGCGTTAGAATCAATCACCCAAGCCAATGTGGTGTTGATGTTGTTTGACGGCGCAGAAGGCATGACCGACCAAGACAGCGGGCTGTTGGGGTATGCCCTCGACAGCGGGCGCGCATTGGTGTTGGCGGTGAATAAATGGGATGGTTTAAGCCTTGAACAACGCGAACAAACCAAATACACCATGGCGCGCAAGCTGCATTTCATTGATTTTGCTCAACCGCGCTATATTTCGGCGTTGCATGGCACGAATGTGGGGCATTTGTTTGGCGACATCACCCAAGCGTGGCAGGCGGCCAATCGAAAAATCAGCACCGCCGAATTAAACAAAGCGTTGGAACAAGCGGTTGAATCTCATGCGCCACCCGCCAAACAAGGGCGGCGGATTAAATTAAAATACATTCGCCAACTGGGACAAAATCCACCCCATTTTATCATTCACGGCAATCAAACCGATGCCTTGCCTGACAGTTATAAACGCTATTTAATCAATGTGTTGCGCGAACGTTTCGCGCTAAAAGGCACACCGCTTAAACTCAGTTTTAAAACATCGGACAATCCGTTTAAAGACAAACACAACACCTTAACCCCAAGGCAAGCGTATAAACGCCAGCGATTGAAAGCTTTTGTCAAAAAAAACAAATAGGACACCCGCCATGCCCAACCAAATTCATCAAATGCAACTGCGTTTTGTGGCCACGGAAGACCGTTTGTTGTTTAGGATCAGCACCACAGAGCATTTGGAATTTCAATTTTGGTTCACCCGCCGTTATGTCAAATTTTTGTGGCAGGCATTGCAACACATGCTGGCGCAAAGTTACGCCGATATAACGCAAAGCTATTCGCCGCAAGTGCAAGATGCGTTGCGCTCGTTTCAACATGAACAAGCGATTCATGAAACCGATTTCAGCAGTGATTATGAAGAAGCCGCCGACAGGGTCAAACCGCTGGGCGATACGCCGATTTTGCTCAGTCAAATTCAAGTCAAACCCAGCGATGACCACACCCAATTGCTGTGTTTGCACCCCGAAAACGGCCACGGGCTGGAAATTGCCATGGGCACCCCATTGCAACATTCGTTTATTCAATTGCTGGTTGATGCGCTCAACAAATCGGATTGGGATTTGCCCTATCTCAAGCGCAACGAACCAAGCGAAAAACCAACCTTAAATTAACAGGTTTGGACATCCAAAGCCTCGGCATGGGCGGCTGTGACCACGCCACAACATTGATAAGTGCCTGAGCGAATTGTTTGTTCTGCGTATGAAAAAACCTCACAAAAGGTCTGGCCGCGCCGCAAGGTTGAAATCAATTCGCCATGTCGCTAATCAACCCCTGCATAAAACACGGGTTGCCCCGTGTCTGGGTTTTGGGTTTATGGATTTAAATCCGATGCGGCATCATCATCAAAACCATTGCCTTCGTCGTCTTCCTGCCAAGATAAACCATCCCACTTTGAAAACTGCAACCGCGCATTACTGCCTTGATTAACTTTAAGGTCTTTAAAGTCGCGTTGTTGTTCGCCTTGGTCGGTGATTTGGGTGATTTGCAAATCGTATTCATCTTCATTGCCATCATTGTCTTGAAAATACAACGTGCCTTCTGTTGGGTTCAGCGTCACCGTGATGGTTTTGCCTGCTTCCAATTCAAAGCCATCGACGCTGAAAATATAGCTGGGGTCGGTGTCATTGACAGGGTCGCGTGACAAGAAAATATCAGGCGTTTCAGCATCTTGGCTGGCGGTGAAACGCAACACCGTGCCATTGCCGTTCATGGTCATGCGCAACCGCTCTTGTGGGTCAAGCAAAATGCCTTCAAAACCCACGCTATAGCCTGCACCTGCGGCGGTTAAATCCAAGTTGGCTTCTTGGTCATCCACGCCACCCACTTCGATTTCAAACGGCGCGTTTTCGGCAGGCAAGCGGTAAATCGGGGGCAAGTCTTTGCCCAAACCGCCGCGCACCGCCACTTCTTCACTGCCTGCGATTTCATCCACATATTTGCCCGTCACAAAATCATAACCCGTGGCTTTGCCTTGGCTGTCACGGATCAACACCCGTCCTTCGCCCGTCAATTGAAACTCGACATATTGGCGGGTATTGCCATTGCGTTGGCTGACATCCGCATTGCAAAATGGACAGCCAAATTGAAGATCGCGCAATTTCATTGCAGTCAAATCCAGCGATTGGGTGCTGGCATCGCCGCGATAAGAGGAGGCTTCTTCACCCGGTTTTGTGGCCGCACCTTCGTACACCCATGTTTCTTTGGCGCGGTCAATTTTGACATAACGGGTTTCTTTGGGGTAATTGTTGTCATACACATGCACCCAAAATTCGCCGTTGCCTTTGTCTTCTACCGCAAACGGCGTGATGGCGTGACCGCCTTTCAATTGGGCATTTTCATAAATGCCCAAGGTATACATATTATAAGTGTCGCCTGACTGCATCGCGTTGATTAATAAATCTAAAATACCCGATGGCCTGTTGTTCAAACGAATATTTTGGGTTTCAGTGGCGGTGGGTTGCAACCCTTGGGTGACAAAATAATAAGCGATATAATTGCGCACCGCCTCTTTGCCCAATTCAATCACCTGATTGGCATTACCTTGAAAATCAACAGGTTTGGTTTTGCCTTTGAATGACATGTTGCGGTTAAAACGCAAACTGGTCACCGCCATGCCTTCACAATGGCCGCCGTTCATGCCTTTGATTTGCTCTTCCATCCATGTCCGTGCCGCCGCATTGAGAATGCACGCGCCTTTTGGTTCACGACAGACATTTTTTTGGCCAAACAACGCAATCAAATCGTCCGCATTCAAGTCGCTTGCACTTTGCGCATCATTGCCATAATTGGGGAAACCAAAGCCATGGGGGTCAGGTTGAAAATTCAATGCGGCCAATAGGTTATTGGGCGTGGTGGGCAGGGTAACATCAGGCTGGTTGGGCGTTGTTTGCTCAGCGCGCACAGAAAATTGAATCGGCTCATTGCCGTTGTAGACCAAACGGCCATCGGCCAAACGATAACCGACATAAATGGTAAAGTCGCCTTCCATGCCTGTAAAGGGGGCATTATTGACCACATCAAAGGCCATGTTTTTAGCCAAGGTTTGCACATTGGCCACCGCCAAATTCGCGGGATTGCCATCCCACATCACCCAACCTGCTTCACCTTGACGGGTAAACATCAAATTGGCTTTTTGGGGTGTTTGATAAATCGCCATGGTCAAAATTTCTGCGTCACTGCCAATATCTGCACTGTCAGGCACAATATTCGCGCCCACGCTGACCACATCCGTGGTGGATAAATGGGTGCGATTGCCTTTAGCCCCTTTGGCATCGTTGACATAAGCCTCAAATGTGGTGGCCGAAGCATAAGGTTGATTATCCGCGCCCAAGCCAATTCCCGCTTGTGAAGCGGCCACAGCCCATGACGAACCAAGCAAAGCCGCTACAGCCAAAGGCGGGCGAATAAAACGGTGAATAAATCGCATAGAGCGTCTCCAAAAAATGAAAAGATGACCAAGCCGACGTATAATGAAATGTATTTTGCGTCATGTCAATGGCCGCGATAAAAAACAAATTCCACTAAATTTTTAATGATAAATGATGAATTTTCCTTTTAAAAACATCCTATTGGGCATCACAGGCAGCATAGCGGCCTACAAAAGCATTGAGTTGATTCGCCGCTTGCGCGAACAAGGGGCAACCGTCAAAGTGGTGTTGACCTGTGCGGGCGCGGCCTTTGTCACACCGTTGACCTTGCAGGCGGTGGCAGGTGGCAAAGTGTATCAAGATTTATTGAATGCTGACAATGAGTTACAGTTCAGCCACCTTGATTTAGCCCGCTGGGCGGAGGTGATTTTAATCGCCCCTGCCAGCGCGGATTTTCTGGCCAAATTAAGCCACGGCATGGCGGATGATTTGCTCAGCACCGTGTGCTTGGCCAGCGATGCGCCGTTGAAAGTCGCGCCTGCGATGAACCAGCAGATGTGGGCGGCGGCGGCGACCCAAGCCAATATCGCCCTGTTGCGCCAGCGCGGCGCGCAGTTTTTAGGCCCTGCACAAGGGGTGCAAGCCTGTGGCGAAACGGGGTTGGGGCGGTTGTTGGAGCCTGCTGACATCGTGGCACAATTGCAAAGTTCAACAGGTTTGTTGGCGCATCTGCACATCATGGTGACCGCAGGCGCGACCCGCGAAGCGATTGACCCCGTGCGTTTTATCAGCAACCGCAGTTCGGGGCGCATGGGGTTTGCCATCGCCCAAGCAGCGCAACAATGGGGGGCGCGGGTCACGTTGGTCAGCGGTGTGGTGGCTTTGCCCACACCTTTTGGCGTACAACGGCTGGATTGCATCAGCGCGCAAGACATGCACAATACCGTGCAACAACACATTGCGGGCGTGGCTGTTTTTATCGCCACCGCCGCCGTGGCGGATTACCGTCCTGCCACGCAAGCCACTGAAAAAATTAAAAAAAACACTGCGATGTTGACTTTGACCTTAGAGCGCAGCCCCGATATTTTGGCCATGGTCGCCCGTTTACAACCCAAGCCTTTTTGTGTGGGTTTTGCCGCTGAAACGCAAAATTTGCGCGACCATGCGTTGCAAAAGTTGCACAATAAAAATTTGGACATGGTGGCCGCCAATTGGGTCAATCAAGCGGACATTGGTTTTGACAGTCTAAACAATGCGTTGCAAGTGTTTTGGCGCGGCGGTGAACAAATTTTGCCCAAAACCGATAAGCTGACGTTGGCGCGACAATTATTGACTTTGGTGAAACAGCGTTATGGATGCGCGACGGGAACGCGGTGATGCGCTAATGGCTTTGATTGGCAAGATGGCCAGGGTGATGTAATTTGTGCGCCGTCGGTTTTTGCACAAAATAACCGCTGATCAGGCTGATGTGGTTTTGCCATAAAATATTGAATTGTTCGCTGGTTTCCACCATAGGCGCGATAAAAGTGCATTGGTCACAACATTGTTGCAGTTGTTTGAGGTTGAACAGTTGGTTGGGTTCGTTCAGTTGTTGGATGATTTTGGGTTGTAACTTGATGAATTCTATTTTTATTTGATTGAGCAAAGCCAGTTCGCTGACTTGTGACACGCCACTGACCAACCGCCGATAACCCCATGTTTTGAGTTGGCGCAATAAAGTTTGTGCCGCTGATTTGTGTTGCTCCAAATAATGTTGTGGCAATTCAAAAATCAACCGTGTTTTGTCCAGCGCGGCGTTGGTCAATGTGGTTTGCAACCAATCGTTGAAGGTTTCATCCAGCAGTGATTGTTCGGATAAGCGCAAGAAAAACCGCCATGGAGGGTCATTGTCCGCTTGGCTTTGTAATTGGGCGATGCTGTGTTGAATGACCCAACGGTCTAAATCAAGGCTCAATTTCAATTGCGCGGCGATGGCGATAAATTCCACAGCCGCCACGGGTTTTGCGCCATCCACTTTTAAGCGCAACAACACGTCATAATAGGCTGTTGGTTCGCCACGCAACGGCACAACGGGTTGATAATAGAGCATAAAACCTTCGTGTTGCAAGGCGTTGTCCAGCAAAATTTGCCAATGGTTATGCTGTTGTTGCAATTGGTTTTGCATTTGTTCGCCGCCGTAAACCACCACCGTGTTGCCGCCTTGTTTAAGCGCGCTGATGCAGGCGGTTTTGGCATCGCGCAAGGCTTGCAATGGTTGGCCGCTGTTGGCTTGGTAAATGCCAATGCCGATGCTGGAACTGATTTCAATTTCGCTGTTGCCAAAATTGACCGCTTCGCTGGCAAAATTGTGGCGAATTTTTTCGGCCAACATTTTAACCGCTTCCAACGTGCGGTTTTGGCTGATGATGATGAATAAACTTTCATTGACCCGCGCTAAAATATCGTCGGTTTCAGTGAAAATTTGCAATTGTTTGGCGCAACTGAGCAAAACTTGTTCGCTGGCGGTCAGCCCCATGATTTGATGGATGCCGTGGTAGTTGTCCAAACTGATGAACAACACCGCCAAACTGTGTGCCACTTGGTCATAATGTTTCAATAATTCCAGTTGTGCCAGCAAATATTGGCGGTTGTATAAGCCTGTTTGGCGGTCATGGCTGGGGTCGTTGCTGGGTTTACGCCATTGTTTTTGGCTGTTTTTTATCCGTTTGATCACGGTGTCAACCAAGCTGTCGGTGTCAATGTTTTCGTGCAAATAATCATCGCTGATGCTTTGCATCACGGAACGTTGCAAGGTCTGGTCAAACGCTTGCGCAAAAAACACAATCGGTGTGTGTTTGAATTTGTTTTGCTGGCGCACCACCATGGCCAGCTCTAACGCGCTCAAACCGGGGTGATTGAGCTTGGTGTTGATCATCACCAAATGCGGTTGTTGGCTGTTCAAAGCTTTGATAATGCCCACAGGGGTGGTTAAAATTTCGGTGCTGATGCCTTTTTTATTCAAGGCATTGGCGTATTTGTCGGCGTATTGTTGGCTGTCATCAATGATCAATACCCGATAATTTTCTTGTTGTTCAATCAAGGTCAATTGCCGCAGTTTGCGGGCAATCACGTCATAATGCAAAGGATAACAAAAAAAAGCATCGCCATTGGCTTTAATCGCTGCCGACAATGATTTTTGGTCATTGAATTTACTGGTGAAAACAATCGGAATCGGGTTTTTTTGTTGGTTTTGCACATTGCGCAACAAGCCCATGCCCACCCGACTGATGACGCTGGCATGGGTATTGAGCAACAAGACATCGGGGCGGCGTTTGACCACCGTTTGCATGATTTCTTGCATGTTTTCAAAAGTGTAGACCTCATAACCCCAATCAAGCAAAGCCAGCATGATGTGGTCAGCATTTTTACTGTCTTCTTCCAATAAATACACCAAATTACCATGCGATTTTGAAAACAAAGCGGTGTTCTCGGTTGCAGTTGACAAGGCGTTTTCTCCTCTTTAAGGCTGGCTTTATCGTTTGATACCTGTTGCTTAATTTCGGGCAGAGGTACTTACTTTTTTGTTTAACATGCGATAAACTGCTGCTTTTTTGGCTGATCCGAAGCAAAAAATAAGCCGAATCAATCACAAATGCAGGAGACCGTTCTATGAGTATGGCTGACAAAGAAGGCTTTATCTGGTTTGATGGACAACTGACTTCATGGCGCGACAGCCAAGTGCATGTATTGACCCATTCGTTGCATTATGGTTTGGCTGTGTTTGAAGGTATTCGCGCTTATAAAACGGATAAAGGCGCGGCCATTTTTCGTCTGCAAGACCACAGCAAGCGTTTGTTTGATTCAGCCAAAATACTCGGCATGAAAATTCCTTATGATATTGAAACCATTAATAAAGCCACTTGCGCCAGCGTCAAAGCCAACCGCTTGGAGAGTGCGTATATTCGACCCATTTGTTTTTATGGCGCAGAAGGCATGGGATTGCGCGCCAACAACCTGCAAGTTCACACCGCAATCGCCGCGTGGTATTGGGGCAGTTATTTAGGCGAAGAAGGCATGGAGAAAGGCATTCGCATTCGCACGTCCTCTTATACCCGCCACCATGTCAACGTCACCATGTGCCGCGCCAAAGCCACAGGCAATTACATGAATTCCATTCTTGCGCTACAAGAAGCCACCCGCTGCGGCTATGATGAAGCTTTATTGCTGGATGCGCAAGGTTATGTCACGGAAGGCAGTGGTGAAAATTTCTTTTTAGTGCGTGATGGCGTGTTCTATACCCCCACGCTGACTTCGGCACTCAACGGCATTACCCGTGCCACCGTGATTCACCTTGCCCAAGAAATGGGTTATCAAGTTGTGGAAAAATTCATCACCCGCGATGAAGTTTATATCGCCGACGAGGCCTTTTTCACAGGCACAGCCGCTGAAGTCACGCCGATTCGTGAATTGGACGACCGTCAAATTGGCACAGGGTCACGCGGCAAAATCACCGAACAACTGCAAAGCCGTTATTTTGACATCGTCCATGGCCGCGCATCCGCTTATGACCATTGGTTAAGTTATGTTTGATGCCCAGCATAGGCAAGCTCTGTGGGCAATTCAGAAGGCGACAGTTGCAACGTGTTTTGCGCAATTTGGCGTGACAACGCATAAATATGTTTGAGTTTGTCCAATAATTCCACTTCCAAAGTATACAATTTTAAGCGGTCGGGTTCTTGGACGGTCAACCGATGAATTTGGTGTTGATGAATTTTATCGGCCAACGTGCTGATGTCGGCCTGCATCATCAGCACTTCATAGGCGGCTTTTGGGTCTTCATCGGTGATGGCATCCACCGCCAATTCCAGTGTGATATTGATGATTTGATGAAAACGTGCCAACAGCCTTTTGGTTTCTGGACTCATCTGGATGTGTTC
The DNA here is from genome assembly GCA_020726335.1 of Thiomargarita sp. GTDB lineage: Bacteria > Pseudomonadota > Gammaproteobacteria > Beggiatoales > Beggiatoaceae > DYSU01. The sequence continues at coordinate 11,405 of DYSU01000035.1, forward strand.
TTTGATACGCTTGCGCCCCAATTGCACCAAGTGGGTTTCAATGGTGTCGCCGATTTCCTCCAATTCATTGCACACTTTGATTAAAGTCATTAATTCATTGGTTTGGCCTTCGGTCAATTCGGTTTGGCTGATTTTGCCCAAATAAGTGACAATATAGCCGTATAAATCATCTACAGTGTCGTCCATTTGTCTGATTTTCTTTAATTTTTTGTTTTGACCTTCTAAAATGGCGGGCATGACCTGCTCCATCATTTGACAAATATGGTTGCCTGTGTGGCGTAATTCTAAGCGCACTTGATCCAAAGCCAAATAGGGCGTTTTCAACAAGGTGTCGTCTAAATATTTAGACGAAACAAGGGTAGTTTGCTCCAGCGGTTCATCGGGAATCAACCATTCAACCAGGCGGGCAAACGTTGACACAAAGCCGATAAACAACACGGTGTTGGCCACATTAAAAAAGGTGTGGGCATTGGCAATTTGTCGCGGTGTTTCCGCCGCTAATTTTTCGATACCCGATAAATCACTGGCAGGCGACAACCAAGCAACAAAATCAGCCATTTGGGGAATAAAAGCGACCCACAGCAACACCCCTACGACATTGAACAACACATGCACCACAGCGGCACGCACCGCTTCACGCGGTTTGTTGATGGAAGCCAGTAAAGCGGTGACACAAGTGCCAATGTTAGCCCCAAACGCCAACGCAATGCCCGCAGGCAACGAGATAAAGCCTTGCGTAGCCATGGCAATCACAATCCCCGTGGTGGCGGCGGATGATTGAATTAACCCCGTAAACGCAGTGGCCACTAAAATCCCATACAACGGGTTAGACATGTGTTGCATCAACACCAAAAAAGGTTCAAAACTGCGCAACGGTTGCATGGCATCGCTCATGATGCTCATGCCAAAAAAAATCAGACCCATGCCCATCAGCGTGCGGCCATATTGTCTAAACACCGCTTTTTTGGCAAAAAAATCCAGCGAAAAACCAAGCGCAATCATTATCAGCGATAACTTAGTGATTTTAAAAGCAATAATCTGTGCGGTGATGGTAGAGCCAATGTTAGCCCCCATGATGATGCCGATGGATTGCACCATCGACATCAAACCCGCCGAGATGAAACCAACCACCAACACCGTGGTGATGGACGAGGATTGCACCACAGCGGTGATGAACGCGCCCGTTAAAACACCCATAAAACGGTTACGGGTTAAAGTGGCCAAAACAGTTTGCATCCGTTCGCCCGACACCGCTTTTAAAGCGTGAGATATTTTATCCATCCCATATAAAAACAAGGCCAACCCGCCCAATAATTGGGTCGACATCTCCCACCAATTGATGGCGGCCTCTTCGGTTGACGCAAAAACGGATACACTGAACAGAAGGCTAATAACGGCCAATAATGAGGCAATCTTATGGGACATTGGCATTAATAATCGGGTCTTTGAGGGGATGGCCTTGTTTAACGATGGTCACAGAAACAGGGCTTAAACGCAGAATTTGCACCGCTTTTGACCCCAACAGCAATTGGGTGAGCGGATTATGGCCATGACTGCCCATGACCACCATGCGCGGCATGATTTTTTGGATAACTTGCAAAATGCGCGGCACAGGCAAGCCATTGATTAACATCGGTTTAATCAAAGCTTCCTCCGTTTTGTCGTCCAAAGTCTGTAAAGCGGCAAAATCAACAGAATCGTGATGCAATTCATTGATGAAATCTTGCATCATTTCATGGGCCACATCGCTCATTTTTTTCAGCCGTTTTTTGCTGTGTTTGTTCAAATAATAACCGGGTGAGCAAGCGGGATCATGCACAACATGTAATAAAATCAATGACATATTAAAACATAACGCCAATTTGGCCGCATAACAAGCCGCTTCTTTGGAAAAAGATGAAAAATCAGTGGCCAATAAAATGCTGGGTTGTTCGGACATTGTTTCACTCAATATTTTGAATTTGTTCACGCATTTGTTCAATCAACACTTTAAGCTGGACGGCAATTTGCGAACAACGGCTGTCCACTGATTTTGCCCCCAAAGTGTTGGCTTCACGGTTGAGTTCCTGCATCAAAAAGTCCAAGCGTCTGCCCACTGCTTGTGGGCTTGGTTCGGTTAGAATTTGTTGAACCGCACTCAAATGAACCGCCAAGCGGTCTAATTCTTCACTGACATCCATTTTTTGCGCAAGCAACACCACTTCTTGACCGAGCCTTTGGGGTTCGATATCTGCATCCAGATGAGCCAGTTTTTCCTGTAGCTTTTGCTGTTGCTGTTGCAAAATGCTGGGCAAAATGGCTTTAATTTGTTGTGTTTGTTGTTCAATATCATCACAACGTTGGTTCAGCAATTGACTGATTTTTTCCCCTTCATCTTGGCGTTGTTGTAAAAGTTGCGCCGATAAATCAGCCAGCGTAGCGGTTAAATGGTCTTGTAATTGCGCCATTTCGGGCGAAGGCGTTTCTAAAATGCCCGGCCACAGCAATAAATCAATGGTGTTCAAACGGCTGGTCAAATGGCCTGTGATGTGATTGATGCGCTCTGCCGCTTGCATGACTTGTTGAACCAAATGTTCGTTGACTTGCAACAGCAATTGTTGACTTTGATTTCTTTGCAAACTCAGTTGGACATCAAAACGACCACGGTCAAAATGCTGTTGCAAATGCGTGCGAATCAACGGTTCAAGCAAGCGCAAAGCATCGGGCAAACGGAAATGGATGTCTAAAAAACGGTGATTGACACACCGAATTTCCCACACCAAAGCACCCCAAGGCGAATCTTGGTTGAGCCGCGCAAAAGCGGTCATGCTGTGTAACATAAAATCTCCAAAAAGCATGATGGCTTAATAATTGCTGTGAAATCAGGCTCAAAACAATTGAATAACCATAAAGTCTGTATTCAAATATAACACAAGGTGTTATTATTTGAATATATTTTGTTTAATAGCCAGCAACGGTTTTATCAACCCTGCTGATAGTAAATAGTTGAAAAGACGATGAAAAAAATGATAATCACTGCCTTGTTTGGTTTTAGCCAGATATTGAGTTCATTTTTACTGGGTGTTGATGTGCTGGCGCAGACCAGTGAGGGGAAGACCATCCGTTATCAATTTATGCTCAGCAAGAAAAAGCTTAAACCCGACAAACCCACTGTAAACCCCCAGCTTCCACCCAAAAAAATCGCAACAAGCTTCCAAAAACTGGCCATCCACGCCGCACAAAAATACCGTATTCCTGTCAAACTGTTTTTGGCCATTGTGCAACAAGAATCCAGTTGGCAACCCCACGCCATTTCTAAACGCGGTGCAGTCGGTTTAACCCAATTGATGCCGCAAACAGCCAAAACCTATTGCCAATTGCAATACAGTGAACTTAAAGACCCCGCCAAAAATTTAGATTGTGGTGCCAAATATTTTTCCGCTCAAGTGCAACGTTTTGGTTCGTTACGCAAAGCGGTTTGTTCATTCAATGCAGGGCCTACGATGGTCGCAAAATGGGGACGTTGCCCCCCTTTTAAAGAAACGCAAGACTATGTCAAACAAGTGATGAACTACTGAGCCTCTACAACATCGCTGTTGGTTTCTTTCAACGGCGATTCACTTTCCAATTCATTTTTTATTTCTTCTTTAAATTCATCACGTTGTCGGCCTTTGCGCACATCCAATTGACTGATGCGATGGCCTTCCATCGCCAACACGGTGAACACAAACGCTTCCCATTCAATTTGTTCGCCTTGACGTGGTAAACGGTCAAGCAACCGAAACACAAACCCCGCAATCGTGGTCATCCGTGGGTCTTCAATGCCGAAATTGGTCAATTTATTGAAATCATTCAAGCGCATATCACCCGGCACCACATAATGATTGTCGTCGTGTTCTTTATACAATTCTTGCCCGGGTACTTCACCCGTTAAAGGGCCAAAAATAAAGGTCAACACATCGCTCATGGTGATAAAACCTTCCACCCCACCAAACTCATTCAACACCACCGCCGAGCGCACATTGTGTTTTTGAAAAAATTCAAACATTTCATCGACTTTTTTGGTCAAAGGCACCACCACAGGCGGGTGAAGCAAGTCTTTCAACTGCAATGGCTTGAGGTCAGTTTCATCCAAAATCAAACTGACAATCCGCTCAGCATGTAAAAAACCCACCAAATTGTCACGTTGGTCTTTAAACACGGGAATGCGCGCATGGCGGTATTGTTTAAATTGTTCAATCGCCGTTGGCACATCGGTGTCATAATTGATGAATAAAGTTTGGGTACGCGGGGTCATGATTTCGACAATTTCAGTGTCACCCGCTTCCAGCAAATTGGAAATCAACACCCGTTCAGTGGCATCCAACACGCCTTCTTCAGCGACATCTTCAACCAATGAGCGAAATTCATCCACATGCAAAATATTTTCCCGCGCTTTGGCTTCACCGACAACCCATGTGGTGACGCTGTCGGCCACCGCTCGAACCACCGCCCGCAAAGGTGTGATAAATTTAACCCAAAGATTCAATGGGGTGCTGACTTTGCGGCTGAGCCAAATGGGTTGGGTGATGGCGATGGTTTTGGGTGTGATTTCGCCCAGCAATAACAGCAAAGGCACTGTCACAAAAAAATTAATCCAAAAAACATGTTCAGGGTCAGCGTACAACAGCGACAAAATACCGACCATATTGGCGGTGGCCGCGATACTGACCAATTCATTGCCACACAACAATGAGATGATCAGCCGACGAGGCTGGTCTAATAAGGCGTGTAATGTTTCTGAACTGGGGTCTTGGCGATGGCGTAAGTTTTGTAAATCCAAGCGCGACAACGAAAACAAAGCGGTTTCTGAACTGGAAAAAAAACTGGCACCCAGCAATAAAAAAAACTGCAATATCAATCGGATAATGATATTAGGCTCTGACAACAATGCAGGGTCAAAATAAAAAAACGCGGCAACTTCATCCAAAATTGGATTGACATGGAATAAAATCTGTTGCCAAATAGGTGAAAAATCAATCATTTAAATAAATCTACATAACGTTGAACGGTGATGGGTATTTGCTCGGGTTGGGCAAAGATACCATGAACCACAGCCAATAATTGCGCGCCCGCTTTGATGAGTTGCGGGCCATTGTCCACTGTAATGCCGCCAATTGCAACAATCGGCAGGCTCAATTGCTGACGCGCACGGCTTAATAAATCAAACGGTGCAGGCAAGGCTTGTGGCTTGGTGCGTGAGGGGAAAAACCGGCCAAACGCCACATACGATGCGCCTTGTTGTTGCATGGCCACAGCGTATTCAAGGCTTTGATAACATGAAATGCCAATAATCGCTTGTTCACCCAACAGTTGTCGTGCTTGGCTTAAGCTGGCATCCTCTTTCCCCAAATGCACACCATCCGCATTGACCGCTTTCGCCAGCGCAATATCATCGTTGATGATTAAAGGTACACCATAAACATGACATAACCGTTGCAATTGGCGGGCTTGAGTAAAACGCAAGGTTTTGTTTTGTGATTTATCGCGGTATTGCAACAATTTAACTCCGGTCTTTAACGCCTGTTCCAGAACAAATAAAAAATTTTTTTCTAAAATAAGCGCATTATCGGTAATGGCATAGAGGCCACTTTGCGGCATGATGAGCGGAGAATGGTTCATTTTACTTCCATTTAACCCAAAAAAATTCAAAATTTCGTATATTAGAGGTTGCTAATATTGAAATGTTGCAGTATACTGGCTTCCGTTGTTTGGGAATAATACCTATTTAAGCACCACGGTGCTTGTTAAATTCTGACTTTATTTATTTTTTAGGAGTAAAACATGAAAAAAATCGTAAAAAAAGCTTTGGTAATCTCTGGCATTATGGCTGCTACTTCTTTATCCACTGCGCAAGCATGGTGGGGCAACAATGGTCCTTGGGGTAATAATAATGGTTGGGGTAACGACGGTTGGGGCAACAACATGTGGAACGACATGTGGGGCGACGGTGCAGGTGATGGCAACTTCGGTTTCAACATGAGCGGTAACGCACGCGGTAACGGCTATGGCCGTGGCAATGGTTACAACCGTTATTATGGCAACCATTATGATGGTTATGGCGCACCTTACGGTGGTTACGGTTATGGCGCACCTTA
>DYSU01000035.1:17620-27606 GCA_020726335.1 Thiomargarita sp.
CGGTTATGGCGCACCTTATGGTTATGCACCCGTCGCACCAGCCCCTGTTGCACCAGCACCAGCCGCGCCTGCTACCAGCGCACCTGCACAACAATAAGCCTTGATGCTTTAGCGAAAACGGGCAATCTCGGTTGTCCGTTTTTCATTTTATCCCCATCCACACCCCGATTAGAAAAACCCAGCAAAAACAGGTAAAATCGCCTTTCGTGTTATCGCAAAGGAATTTACATGCTTGTTGATTTTGACCCCGTGATTGTCACCTTAGGCCCGTTTAAATTGCATTGGTACGGCCTGATGTATCTGTTTGCTTTTGGCGCAGCCTATTTATTGGGGATGCAACGTGCCAAACAAGCCCACAGCCCGCTAACACCTGAACAAGTCAGCGATTTGGTGTTTTATGCGGTGTTGGGGGCGGTGCTGGGTGGGCGCATCGGCTACATCTTGTTTTATAATTTTCATGCCTATTTAGCCAACCCATTGGCGATATTCAAAATTTGGGAAGGCGGCATGTCGTTTCACGGCGGTTTGCTCGGCGTGTGTCTGGTGTTTTGGCTTTATGGCCGCCGTTTAAAGCAAGGTTTTTTCACCATCGCCGATTTTGCCGCGCCACTGGTGCCATTGGGTTTGGGTTTTGGCCGCATCGGTAATTTTATCAACGGCGAACTCTGGGGCAGTCCAACCCAATTGCCTTGGGGCATGGTGTTTCCCACAGGCGGCGCAATGACCCGCCATCCATCGCAATTATATGAAGCCTTGCTGGAAGGTGTATTATTGTTCATCATTTTATGGTTGTATTCAAAACAACCCCGCCCGACCATGCGGGTGTCAGGTTTATTCCTGATTTTCTACGGCAGTTTCCGCTTTTTGATTGAATTTGTCCGCCTGCCCGATGCCCACATCGGCTATTTGGCGGGCGATTGGCTGACCATGGGACACCTGCTAAGTACCCCCATGATTTTATTCGGTTTATTTTTATGGGCTTGGTCAGGCAAAAAAGCGGTGGCCAAAGCATGAGCCGCCGTTCCCGCAAAAAATTACCGCAAACGCCCGTCACGGTTGAAATCGAAAAGTTATCCCACGAAGGCCGTGGCATCGCCCACATTGACGGCAAAACCGTGTTTGTTCACCGCGCCTTGCCCCATGAAACCGTCATCTTGCGCTACAGCGCGCAACACCGCCGTTTTGACGAAGGCGACACCGAAGACGTGCTGAAGGCTTCACCGTTGCGGGTTGCGCCCGTATGTCCCCATTTTGGCTTTTGTGGCGGCTGTCAAATGCAACACATGGACAGTGACGCGCAAATTCAATTCAAACAAACGGTGTTGCTGGAGCAATTGCAACACCTCGGTGGCGTGCAACCCGCTGAAATTTTACCGCCGCTGACAGGCAACACCGTCGCTTATCGCCACAAAGCGCGCTTGGGCGTGCGCTATGTGATTAAAAAACAACAAACTTTAATCGGCTTTCGGGAACGGCGCAGTCATTTCATCGCAGACATAGACCAATGCCCGATTTTGCATCCCAGCATGGGCCAAGCCTTGCCCGCCTTGAAAACGCTGTTGACCCAGTTGGCAGGCAGAGACCAAATTGCCCAAATTGAAGTGGCCGTGGGCGACAACCACACGGCGTTGGTGTTGCGCAACATGAACGCGCTCAGTGCGGCAGATGAACAGCAACTGATTGATTTTGCAAAACAAAGCGGCTTGCATTTTTATCTGCAACCTGCGGGCGCGGACAGTGTTTATCCGCTGTGGCCTGTGCCTGCCCTGCCGTTGGTTTATACGCTTGAACCTGATTTGCGCCTCCAATTTGCACCGCTGGATTTTACCCAAGTCAATCCTGCGATGAATCGAAAAATGTTGGCGCAGGCCTTGGCTTTATTGCGATTAGAGCCACAAGACGCGGTGTTGGAGCTGTTTTGCGGTTTGGGCAATTTCACTTTGCCGTTGGCTAAAACGGTTCGACAAGTGACGGCAGTTGAAGGCGATGCGGGTTTAATTGTGCGTGCCAAGCGCAATGCGGCTGACAATGGTTTGGACAACATTGATTATCATGTGGCCAATTTAATGGAAACACCGCTGGCCGCCCCTTGGTTGTCCGCGCATTATGACAAAATTTTGCTTGACCCACCGCGCAGTGGCGCGCTGGAAATCATTGAACAATTGGATTTGAGCCAATGCCAGCGGCTGTTATACATTGCCTGTAATCCCGCCACTTTGGCGCGTGACGCGGGAATTTTGGTTAAAAACAAAGGCTTGCGCTTGGTCAAAGCGGGTGTGATGGACATGTTTCCTCACACGGCGCACGTTGAATCCATGGCTTTATTTATCCGTTAATTAGGGGAATCTTTATGGATATTATACATTTAAGACAAAAACAACCGCGTTTTGAGGGCATGACTGCGGGTCATCGCGCCTGTTTGGGCTGTGGCGAAGCTTTGGCGGCGCGTTTGGTCACTGAAGTGGCTGGCCCTGATGTGATTGTCGCCAATGCCACAGGCTGTTTGGAAATTTTCACCACCCCGTGGCCAGAATCGGCTTGGCGGATTCCATGGGCGCATTCATTGTTTGAAAACACGGGCGCGGTTGCGGCAGGCATGGAAGCCGCGCTCAAAGCCCAAGGCAAATCCACCAAAGTGTTGGCATTTGGCGGCGATGGCGGCACGTTTGACATCGGCTTTCAAGCCTTGTCGGGTATGCTCGAGCGCGGCCACAATGTGTTGTATGTCTGTTATGACAATGAAGCCTATATGAACACGGGCATTCAGCGTTCCAGCTCTACCCCCCATGCGGCGATGACCACCACATCACCGCCCGGCGCGGCACGCATGGGCAAACGCCATTTGAAAAAAGACATTTTATCCATTGTCGCGGCCCACCATATTCCGTATGCGGCCACCAGTTCAGTGGCTTATCCGTCGGATATTCGCAAAAAAGTGCGCCGCGCCATGGCGATTGATGGCCCCACATTTTTGCAAATTCATGTGCCTTGTCCTTTGGGTTGGGGTTATGATGGCGATAAAACCATTGAAGTGGGGCGGCTGGCGGTGGAAACGGGTTTGTTTCCGTTGCTGGAATTGGAGCGCGGCGGCGTGACAGGGGTGATGCCGATTCGCAACCCCAAACCCGTCAGCGATTATTTGAAACAGCAAAACCGCTTTCGCCATTTATTCAGCGATGATGCCCGTGCGCAACAAGAGTTGTTGCATTTGCAAGCGATTGCTGACCATCACATTGAAATTTATGACTTAACCCAACAACAAGCCAGTCGTTTTGATACCGATGGCATGAACATCGTTCGCCGTGGCGGTTTGCGTTATGCGTAAAGACCATGGGCTTTTTTGGGGCAAATGCTATAATGCACAATTTTACAAGTTTTTAGGAACGTAAACTCATGGGAAAAAATGTTGTCATTGTCGGCTCTCAATGGGGTGACGAAGGTAAAGGCAAAGTGGTGGATTTATTGACCGAGCGCGCCCACATTGTCGTGCGTTATCAAGGCGGCCACAACGCAGGCCATACCTTGGTGATTGATGGTAAACAAACCGTGTTGCATTTGATTCCATCGGGCATTTTACGGCAAAACACCCGTTGCTTTATCGGCAACGGCGTGGTGCTGGCACCCGATGCGTTGTTGGCGGAAATTGAGCAATTGGAAGCCAACGGCATTGCGGTGCGCCAACGCTTGGTCATCAGCGAAGCCTGTCCTTTGATTTTGCCTTATCATGTGGCCTTAGACCACGCCCGCGAACGCCAACGCGGTAAAGCCAAAATCGGCACCACAGGCCGTGGCATAGGCCCTGCCTATGAAGACAAAGTGGCGCGCCGTGGTTTGCGGGCAGGTGATTGGTTGGAGCCTGCGCGGTTTGAAGCCAAATTGCGCGAAGTGATGGAATACCATAACTTTGCATTGCAACATTATTTTAAAACCGAGACTGTGGACGTGGAACAAATTTTGGCGCAAAGCTTGGCGTGGGGCGAACAACTCAAACCGCTGTTGGGCGATGTGACAGGTTTATTGGCGCAAGCCAACGACAACGGCGACAATATTTTATTTGAAGGCGCGCAAGGCACGCTGTTGGACATCGACCAAGGCACTTATCCGTTTGTGACTTCGTCCAACACCACCGCAGGTGGTGCGGCCACAGGCAGCGGTATGGGGCCTAAAGATTTGGATTATGTGTTGTCCATCACCAAAGCCTACACCACCCGCGTGGGCAGTGGCCCTTTTCCCACCGAATTGTTCGACGATGTCGGCGCGTATTTGGCGAAAAAAGGCCATGAATTTGGCGCAACCACAGGCCGCCCCCGCCGTTGTGGCTGGATTGACATCGTCGCTTTGCGCCGTGCCAAACAAATCAACAGTTTTTCAGGCTTGTGCATCACCAAATTGGATGTGTTGGACGGGCTGGAAAAAATTAAAATCTGTGTGGCTTACCACTACAAAGGGCGACAAATCACCGCACCACCGATTGGCGCAGAAGCGTTTGAAGCGTGTGAACCTGTGTATATTGAAATGGACGGCTGGCATGAATCCAGTTTGGGCGTGGAAAATTATGCAGCGTTGCCCGCCAATGCACAAGCTTATTTGGATCAATTAGAAGCGTTGTTGGACACGCCGATTCATATTGTGTCCACAGGGCCTGACCGCAAACAAACCATTGTCAAACAACATCCTTTCGATTAAAGCAAAAAAAAGCACTGCCCAACGGCAGTGCGGATGCCATCAGTTAAGCGGCTTGCTCTAACGCCCAAATGCTTCGCAAAACAGGATACAGTTTCTCTTGCTCATCTTGAATTCGATTCAACACCAAATCAAACATCTCATTGGTTTCTTTGATAAAAGTCCCATGGTCTTTGAATTTCAACTGCAATGGATTGGTGCGCAAATTACACCATTTATGGATATATTGCTTAAAAACCCGTTTGATTTCAGTTGAACCGTTCATAAAATTTCGAGCGGTATTTTGCACCGACGGCTGATGATGCACCAACAAATCTTGATAGAAATGATGGTTGCCGAAATCTATGTGATTGTTTACCCTGTCAATATAATCATAAAATAAATTACAAGTGATCTCTGTATCACAAATCAGACGGTCTTCGATTAAATACGATAAAACCCGCGATAATTCGCTAATTTCATGGTTTTTTTGCAACAATTGTTCTAAATTAAACATAAGGTCATCCCCCCTTACAACGTTATAACATCATAATTTTATTATAATTACCCCAAAATCAAGTCGCTATTAAGCCTAAATTTTTAGTATTTGTCAAGTGGAAAATCACAGTAAATTAAAATGCTTTTATTTTACATTTTAGCTAAAATGGCGCAATTTTTGTCGCGTTCCCAAACGCCCGTTTGTTTAGGAACGAAAACAATAAGATAGCTGTTGGCTGATGGGTTGTGCGCCTTATTTTTTGACCAGCCCAATCGGTGCCACTGTTTTGCCATACACTTCGTTCAGCACTTGAGCCAATGCGGTGTAAATAGCTGAAAAACCACAAAATATGCCTTCATAACCTGCGATGATTTTGATGGCGGGATTGTGGGTGTAATCACCCAATGCCAACAAAAAAAACAACACGGTTAACGACAAAAACACCACTTGCAACGCACGGCTTAATTTTAAGGTCGCAATGAATAAAATTGCGCTGAAAATGCCCCACATGATGAGATAAGCAACCATGGCGGATGCTTCAGGGGTTTCAGCCCATCCCATTTTGGGCATGACCCATAAAAAAACCAAAGAAAGCCAGAAAGAACCGTAGGATATGAATGCGGTTGTGGCAAAAGTATTGCCTTTTTTCCATTCCATCAGACCTGCGATGATTTGTGCTAATCCACCGTAAAAAAATCCCATCGCTAAAATCATGGCACTTAAGGCATAAAATCCTGCGTTGTGAAAGTTCAATAACACGGTTGTCATGCCAAAGCCCATCAAGCCCAACGGCGCGGGATTGCCCGTTAAATCTTGTTTAATCATTTGTGTTACATCTGTCATGGATAATCTCTTTAGGTTTATACCGTCGCCAATTGGTCAACAGCGGATGCGCTTTATAGCATATTTTTGCCGTGATGTGCGCTTGGTTGCTCAATATTTATCCGGTTGAGCTAAAGTGCGGGGGTTAAGCGACCCAAATCAGCGTTTGTTGGCCATGGATTTGGCCGACGGGTAAAGGCGCGCCGTTTTGCCATTGCTTGAGCGCAGGTTGTTTGTCTTGGCCGCTGATCAAAAACAACACCCCTTCGCTGTCGGACAACTTTTGCGGGCTTAAACTGATGCGCGTGGCAGGCGGCTTGGGTGCGTTGTGAACCACAAACACGCTGTGGGGCGGATAATGGCGATGGGGAAACAAGCTGGCTGTATGGCCATCTGCGCCCATACCCAACAACACCCAATCAAAATGGACATCGGCCAACAACTGTTGATAAGCTGTGGCCGCTTGGGCAGGCGGCTGTTCGCTGGCGATAAAATGCAGATTTTGCGCGGGAATGGCGGCGGTTAAGTTGCGTAAAACCATTTGGCTGTTGCGTTCAACGTGGTTGGCGGGCAAACAACGCTCATCGCCCAAATAAAAATGCCAACGTGACCACTCTTGTGCCGTTTTGGCCAACAACTGATAGGTGCGTTGCGGGGTATTGCCGCCTGCCAACACCAGATGAAAATCTGCTTTTTGGCGCAAAACCTGTTGGGCTTGCGCGCTGATAAAAGCCGCCACTTGCTGGGATAATTCTTCTAAATCATTGAAATAACGCCACATTATAAACTCAACTCCTTGGCAGTAAAACTGGCATCCAGTTTTTCAATAATCGTCTTCATAATCAAGCCGATGGCGTGGTTTTTGTCTTCGTTGGGAATAATCGGCACTTGAAAACGATCCGCTTCAGACAATAAAAACGATTGCAGTTGCCAAATCGCATCAAAATGCGCCAAATAGCGCGATGATTGGCGTTCGGGTGCTTTGTTGCTGCGTGTTTCAAAGCGTTCGCGCAATTGCCGTGGTTTGAGCAAGCCCAACATCAACGGGACAAAAATCGCATCGTTGTCTTTGGGCAGGCGGCGCAACAGTGCAGGATGCAAATGAATGCCCTCAAGAATCAACGACACCCGTTCTTTGAGTGCGCGTTCAATCACGGCTTCACAAGATAAAAACAGCAATTCCGCCTGTGCCAAATAACCATTGCTGATCGCGCTGTTATCGTTGTTGGGCAAGGTGTCCCCCGCTTGAAACGATGAGGTGTGCAACAGGGGAATCAGCCGCTTGGGGGTCATCATGCGCATCACTTCGCGCAACATATCGGTCGATTGAATGCGCACAATGCCCAAGCGATGGGCCAATTCGGTGGCAATGCTGCTTTTGCCACAGCCTGTAATGCCGCCAATCAAAACGATCAAAGGGCGATTACTGCGGCTAAAATTGACCCAAATCAAATACCGCCGTGCCGCTTCTTCGCCTAAGTTCTGCATCAAATAATCATGGGTGATGCGTTTCAATTTATCTGAAGTGATGTTTTTGATATTGTGTTTGAGCAAATATTCATACACTTGCGCGGTGGTGGTTTCGGCTTTGCCTGCGGGAAAACAACAGGATTCCAAGCATTGTTGGTGTTGGGCGCGTGAAAATGGCACGCTGTGCTGAGCGTTGAGCTTAACCCAAACAGGTTCAGGGACAATGTCGCAACTGCAATAGCGTTGAATGATGTCTGATCCATAACGCGCATTGCTCAAGCGTTGCAACACTTTTTTGCGCAAGGCAGTGGACGTGATTTCAATCACTGCTTCGTTTTTATCATCGCTTAATTCTTGTCGAATGCTTGAAGCCAATTTATAGGCTGCGTTAAAATCTAAACCCGCGTCCTGCAATGAACGGGTTAAAATTCCACGAAGAAATGGCACAGCTTCAGCTTGCGTATGTTCTTTGATTAATAATTTTGCCATAGTGATGGATTAACGCCCGTGGACATGATGGCCTCCGTGCGGATGAAACAATGGATTGAAGCCGCTTTGTTGGCCGCTCAACCTTTAACCGAACAAGATATTGTCATTATTTATTCCCCAAGAGAGCCGTTTGACAGCGGATGACAGGGGCAATGCCCTGTAACAATCAGGGGTTAACTCACGCGCCAACAGCTTAAACGTTGTTTAGCCAGTTTACAACAAGATTATACATTGCGTGGTATTGAGTTGGTTGAAGTGGCCAGCGGCTATCGTTGACGATTTCAGCCTGCAAGATTTGGTTCACTCACCGCCATTACCCGCTTTGGACAGCCTGTTGCCTCATGGTCAAACCGCCTGTTAAAAAACATCCAAACCAGTTGTGGACTAATCTTTGCTAAACTCTGCACAAAAATCACAAGGAACACACATGAGAACACGACGTTATTTTGGCACCGATGGCATTCGTGGCCATGTCGGTCAATTTCCCATCACCCCTGAATTTGTGCTAAAACTTGGCTGGGCGATGGGCAAAGTTTTGGGTCGCCAAGGTAAAAACCAAGTGGTAATCGGTAAAGACACCCGTATTTCAGGGTATTTATTTGAATCGGCTTTGCAAGCGGGTTTATCGGCGGCGGGCATGGATATTTTGCTGTTAGGCCCTATGCCCACGCCTGCGGTGGCGTATTTGACCCGCACTTTTCGCGCCTGTGCGGGTATTGTGGTCAGCGCGTCACACAACCCCTATTATGACAACGGCATCAAATTTTTTTCGGCTGAAGGCACGAAATTGGCCGATGATTTGGAGCAAGCCATTGAAGAAAAAATAGATGAAGAATTGCAAATTGTGGCCGCCAATAAACTGGGCAAAGCGCGGCGCATTGCCGATGCCGCAGGGCGGTATATCGAATTTTGCAAAAGCACCGCCTCCAACCAATTGAGTTTAAAAGGTTTAACTTTGGTGCTTGATTGCGCCCACGGAGCCACTTACCATGTCGCGCCCGATGTGTTTGCCGAATTGGGAGCAAAAGTCATCACCATAGGTGTGCAACCTGATGGCTTGAACATCAACCATGAATGCGGTGCCACCTATTTGCGACCTTTGCGGGCGGCGGTGTTGGAACACAATGCCGACATCGGTATTGCCTTGGATGGCGATGGCGACCGCGTGATGATGGTGGACAATACGGGTGCAGTGTTGGATGGCGATGAACTGTTGTATATCATCGCCAGCGCACGCCACCAAGCAAAACAATTGCAAGGACCCGTGATTGGGACGTTGATGAGCAATCTCGGTTTGGAACTGGCCTTAAAACGTCAAGGCATTGGCTTTGAACGCGCCAAAGTGGGCGATCGTTATGTGCTGGAATTATTGAAGGAAAAACAAGGTATTATCGGTGGTGAATCGTCTGGCCATATTTTATGTTTGGATAAAACATCCACAGGTGATGGCATTGTCAGCGCGTTGCAGGTGTTGAGCATTTACAGTCAAACAGGACAAAGCTTGGCACAGTTGAAGACGGGGATGCAAAAATGTCCGCAGATATTAATCAATGTGCCGCTGGCCAGCAAAACCGATGTGATCAACATCCAAAGCGTGCAAGATGCCCTAAAATCAGCAGAGCAACAATTGGGACAAACAGGGCGCGTGCTGTTGCGACCCTCCGGCACTGAACCCTTGATTCGGGTGATGGTTGAAGGCGAAAACAGCACTTTAGTACAACGGTTGGCAGAAGATGTGGCCGGCGCGGTGCAACAAGCCTCAAACGAGGCCTGAATTAGGCTGGATTCTTTCCATCTTACAAAAAAATGTTGTCTAATTGGGAGAAACAACCCTAAAAAACTTTTACTTTGCGAGTTGAATTTTCTACAACAGTCAAACATGTTCCTGATTCTAAAGATGAAAAATTAGGTCTGGATTTAAACATATTGTTCAATACGGCTGTGCTGGTGGCATTGGTTCTAAAACAAACAGGCAAGCCGATTTGTTCCATATAATCATCTGATTGTCCCGCAAGCCAATTACCCTGTGTATGGCTTTGGGTGG
>DYSU01000086.1 GCA_020726335.1 Thiomargarita sp.
TCTGATGGTTGCTGTCGCCGCATTGGCGGCATCAGGGATTGAACAATCGCCATTCGTGGTCCAGTCATAGATGGTGGCATTGGTGACTGCACCATTGAGCTCGATGGCCTGCGCAACTTCCACCTCTGACGGCCCGGTAATTTCCGTGGGTTGTGGTGAGGTATCTGTCCAGTTCACGGTAACCGTGTTGTTTAAGCCAATCATGGGCGGGTTAATCGTCCCTGTTCCCGGAACTTCAAAAAGTATAAAAATACTTAAATTGGGGTTTCCTCCTTTAAACTGAAGTTTCCCGTAAAATCACTACGCTGCCATCTTCAGTAGCATGGTTACGATAGAATTTACCATGGATTTGCGTGGAGCAGGGCAAAGCCCAGAAAATTTATCGTCCGTGGCCTCTTTGCTTATCAGTCTTCTAATATCCGAGAAGGCAAAATGGCCTCGACCGTTGACCGCATGCCTTCTGGCCGGTGCCTTTTCAAGCTGATCGGCATAAATCCAAGTGAGTGAAGCGGCCATCATGCAGAAATTCAAGTGATTGGTCACCGACACTGGATTTCTGGTTTGTGTTTCGGCACTGCCCAGTTCCCGCTTCAGCTCTTTGAAACCAGCCTCTATTTTCCATCTGGCCCCATATATTTCGATGATCTCGGCGACCGACAACGTCAAATTCGTGGTAAACAGTGCGACCCATTGAGTGCGACGATAAACCCATGCCACCTTGACCGGGCACTTGATCGTTTTCAGCATAACAATCTGGGCATGAGCCAGAACGGTCCGCTCTTTCCCGTAAAGATTGACTGTATATTCAATAGCATATTTACAGTTAATGGCGGCAAGGGTAGCCGTGCATCCCAGTTTCTCGCCATATTTTTTTGTTCGTCCAACCTGTTTTTTGCTCTGCATCTCCGGCTTGGCATAGAGTGCATTGTTTGAGCGAAGACGAGATAACATATGGCATTGCTTGCCAATTTCTTTTTGCATTGGCGCCCACAAACCGTTGTTACCAAACCATGAATCTGACACCACCAAGAGCGATGACGCAGGGAATTTAGCAACAATGTTTTTCAGCATATCAACGGCATGCCGGTATTTCGTCTTGAAAACAATCTCGTTGCCGCGATATGTGGGCTTGTTGGCAGCAATATCTTTTTCAAAATGATGAAATGCTGAGGCTAAAGGCAAACACGCCC